>JAHEHQ010000100.1 GCA_024644505.1 Gammaproteobacteria bacterium | reverse complement strand
AGCCAGCGGAAACCACCTTCCTCGGACATGAGCCAGCCGGAGATTGTGGCCCAAGTTGCCTCAGCGTCAGAGACGTCAACCACGATCCCTGAGACCGCCTGCACATACTGGCGATACTGTTCGATCTCTTCCGGCACCCCACCCTTCTTCTCATAGGCATTGATGACAAGATTGACATGATCGATCAGGGCCGTCTGCTGTGCCCTGAGTTCCGTAAGGTAATCCAATAGTTCAGCACGTGTCTGCTCTTTCTCCCTGACCGCTTCCTGCAGCTTCTTTTGTCTGTTGTCCAGTGGCTCCGTTTCTTCGCTGTCTCCGGAGTTTTTCTCTTCACCCTTTTCCCGCTCGCCCGCGGATTCTTCCGCTTCTTCGCCCTTTTTTATATCTGCCTTTTTTGATGCAATCGTCTCGATCTTTCTCGCATCCCTGTCGCCCGAGGTTCGTTCAAGGGTTTCCTGCGCCTCTCTATGGGCTTTCTGGACCTCTTTTTCAGCTTCCTCGAGCATTTTTTCTGCTTCCGCAGCAGCCTTATCACCCTCTTTCGCAGCCTGGTTCAAAGCTTTCTTCGCATCCTCCACTTCGGAGAGAGCCGCTTTGATATCTTGGGCCTTGGAAAGCTCTTGCTTTCGGTACTTCACCGCGATCTCGGCTGTACTGATCTCCGTGGCCTTGGACTGCAGAAGTTTCAGCCAAGCCTCTGCTTCGACCTTGAGCTCGTCACGTGTAAGTGGAATCAAGCGCAGCTTGAGCTCATCCAGTGGGACATCCGGATCGGACGTTGTAAACGCTTTTCCCGATTCTGATCCGGCACCCAGGCCCGCTGCGGAAAAACCTGCAGCCAGTAGCGTAATGAGTAAAAACCAAAAACTCTTTCTTTTCATTAAAACCACTCCTGTAAGCTGCTTGGCAAAGGCAAAAATAGTTTCTTGCAGCAGAGCCCATTTTTCTTATTAAAACGCCAAGAAACATAAGGGGAAACAGGCAGAAGGTTATCGAAGTATCGACTGCCAACAGTCAATACTCACCCTGTCATTTACGGCAAAAATACATCATCGTAAATATCCCCGACACAAACAACCTCAAGATCCTTGGCGATATACGGCAAACACCTGTGTGTGGCGAAATGTTGATTAGGCTGCTACTGATACTGCCACGGCAAAGAGACCCCCACCGGTTCACCAGGCAACCGGCCGACTAGATCTCTGTGCCTCATCAACTGAGATATGCCGAGTTTGTCTATCTCTGGCCTAAACAATCATACAGCGGAAACTGGATTGGCCGTGACCGGAACCAGGATGGTGAATATCGTTATTGACAGCTTGAGATTGCGGATGGTTCGTTGAAATAACCTTGCGCCGAGTTCTGGCTTCAGGGTCTGAAACCACTGACCATCTGTTTCAGGCGGCGGCGGTTTGCCGGGTTGTCCATGCGTCCGTAGCGGATACCGATATAGAGGCGCAGAATGGATTCCACCTGCCCGCGCAGGTCGGGCCGCCGGTGCAGGATTCTTTGTCCGAAATCCCTGGGTCCTTCGTATGATCTTCGCTGCAGTCCCATGCGTTTCAGCCTGTTGCAGAAACGTTGATAGTGGGCCTGCACCGGATCTGGTTTCGGGCGACCCCTGTAGATGAGCGTCAGGGTCAACAGGGTAACGGCCACCGCAGTGATGCCGACCATGGCGTAGACCAGTCGGGACCCCTTCAGAAAATCCAGCCCCAACAGTCGCATCAACCTCGACTGCCGCTTTTTTGAGTATCCCAGCACCCAACGGTGCCATGAGGCGTCCAGGGCGTCTATGCTCCAGCGGAACTGCTCCATCAATGCCCCGACAAAACCGATGTCTACGGGCATAAAATCAATGGGTGCCCCGATCTCCTCACTGATGCGATCCGGATCCAGCGGCTGTTCGATACGCTCAGGGGCCACGGCCGCCGTGGGGTCAATACGTACCCAGCCCAGATCGGGCAGCCACACCTCGCTCCATGCATGGGCGTCGGACTGGCGCACCACCAGGTGCCCGCCGATGGGATTCACCTCCCCCCCCTGGTAGCCGGCCACCACACGGGCCGGAATGCCGGCGATGCGCATCAACAGCGTGAAACTCGTGGCATAGTGTTCGCAGAATCCCTGTCGGCTGTCGAACAGGAACTGGTCCGCGGGGTTATCCCCGAGGGGTGCCGGGTAAAGGGTGTAGTAGAAGGGCTGTTCGTTGAAATACGCCAGGGCCCTATCCACCAGGTCCGAGTCGTCGACACTGTCCCGCCGCCACTGCGCCACCAGGGAAATCATTCGGGGGGTGATGTTGTCCGGCTGCTGAAGTCCGCGAAAGCGCTGATATTCACTCAGCGGCCCGGTGTTGTAGTTGAGATAGGAGCTGGCGCGGTACTGAAACCTGTGTTTTTGGGGACTCCGACGGATCAGCTGAAAGTCCGCTTCCAGGGAGGTCTTAGGTGGTACCTGGTGGGGCAGGTCGAGGGCGAACAACCATTTCCCACCGGTGGGCTCGAGAGTCACGTTGTAATCGACGGGCTTCCCCGATGCGAAAAACTCCGAGATCTTTTCGGGTATCGGATCGCCGGCCGTCCAACTTCTGCCGTCGGTGTCCCAGAGCACCGGGCCCCGCCAATAGCGGCGGGCCGGTTGTGGGATCCCATCCTGTTCAAAATCCACCCGGAAGGCGACGGCCCGGGAGCGGCTGAGACGACTCACACTGCCCGGGGATATGTTGTCGCTGATACCGGTCAGGGCACGGTTCTCCCGGATACCCAGATCCCACAGGGGGGAGGAAAATCTGGGAAACAGGAAAAACATGATCAGCATCAGGGGCAGGGCCTGCAGCAGCAGACCGCCTGATCTCAACAGCAGTCCGGTTGGCCTGGAAGGCGACCTCACCATGTTGGCATGCATCAGCATGGCCGTAAGCGCCGTAACCACGAAAAGCACGTAAACCACCAGAAGCATCTCCTGGCGGTAAAGAAACTGGGTTATCAGTGCGAAAAGGCTCAGATAAACGACCACATAGATATCTCTCTCCCGCTTCATCTCCAGCAGTTTCAGGGCCAGCATGGAGGTGAGCAGGGCCACACCGGCCTCCCTGCCGAACATCAGGGGGTAGTGGGCAAGTGCGTTGGCCAGGCCCGCCACGGTAAGCAGGAACAGCAGGAATCGACCGGGTAGCAGTGCCGGGCGTGAGAGGGCGAGAAGCCGCAGGGTCACCGTGCCGATGAAAAAGGCGCTGATCCAGGGCTGCAGATGCAGGACATGGGGGCCCGCGGACAGGCAAAGCAGTACGATCAGGAACAACAGTTCCCGCTGCGACAGTTTTCTGTTGGGATCGGGGCTCACTTTTTTCGATTGAATGCCGTTACCTGTACCGCGCCAGGGCCTCCAGACAGCGCTGCCGTTGATTTTGTCCCCGGGCCGGCTCAATCACCCTGTCTTTCAGCCTCAATCCAAACTCAAGATTCTGCTCACAGGCATCGAGCACCCCGCGGCAAAGCCTGCTCAGACGGGCCTCCAGATCTCCGGACAACAATTCCAGGTCAAGCCAGCGGCGCTCGGCGCGGTCACCGCCGAACATCTTGGTCTGCAGGTCCTGCTCCCGGGCAAGCGCCTTCCAGCTGACGTGTCTGGGTGAATCGCCGGCACGGTACTGCCGCAGGCCCACGAAGTCGTCCGCGCCAACTCCCCTGTTCCCCTGGGCGCTTCGGGTGTAGTCCGGGATATCCGAAGAGGGCATGCGGGGCCCGGGTACGGGATAGACCAGGCAGGAGGCATCCAGCCGGACATAGCACCATGCGCGCAGCAGCCCAAGGGGATATCGCGTAGACAATCTGAGCACCGGCAGCGGGCACTCCCCGCGATGCACTGTCGGCACGCAGGCCGACAATCCGCCCGTGGACGCCCCTTCCAGGTCCGTTATGTCCGGTCCGCTCCCTTCGACATCGATCCTGATCCCGGGTCGCGGTCCGGCGCGGCGGTTATGCAGGGTGATTCTGAAACAGGCCTGCTGTCCGGCAAACACGGGTTCCATCGCGGCGGCGGTCAATTCCAATCCCAGCAGGTTGCGCCAGGTGTGGACCATGCAAACCAGGCCCAGTCCCGTCAGCAGGAATGTCAGCATGAAGCCCAGGTTGTTCGCATAGTTGACGGCCCCCAGCAGCAGCAGTATCAGCAGCACCCCGTAGGCCAGACCGTGACCCGTGGGCAGTATGTAGATTTTCCGTGAGGAGATTCGGGCGGTACCCTCCCGATCGGCGACGGCGGATCTCATAAAGCGGTAAGGGGGGCGAAATTTCATGGCTGGAGTGGGTTCCTGCCCTCGATTAACCGAACTATTAGGGTATCGCCACCGATTCCAGCAGATACCGGGCCAGGCTCCGCCCTTCGTCTACCCCGGTATCGGCGGTGGAATGCAGCCGATGGCCGACCGTGGCCGGGAGCACCGCCTGAACATCTTCCGGCAATACCTGAAATCGGCCCTCCATCAGCGCCCAGGCGCGGGCGCCCCTCAGCAGGGCCAGACCGGCCCTGGGCGACAATCCGTGGTTGAAACGCTGGGTGGTGCGGCTGAACTCCAGTATGGCCTGACAGTAGTCGAGAATGGCATCCGACACGTGCACCTGGTCCAGGCTTGTCTGCAGCTCCCTCAGTTGATCCAGGCTGAGTGCCGGCTCCAGATTCTCCAGGATTTCCCTGCGCTCCCTGCCATTCAACAGCTGTCTTTCCGAACGGGGGTCCGGGTAGCCCAGTTCGATGCGCATCAGGAAACGGTCGAGCTGGGATTCCGGCAACGGGAAGGTGCCGATCTGATGGGCCGGGTTCTGGGTGGCGATGACGAAAAAGGGCTCAGGCAGATGGTGGGTTTCCCCTTCCGTGGTTACCTGGTGTTCCTCCATCGCCTCCAGCAGCGCGCTCTGGGCCTTTGGCGTCGCCCGGTTGATCTCGTCGGCCAGCACAAGCTGGGAGAAGACCGGCCCGGGGTGAAAGTGGAATACCCCCTCTGCACGGTCATAGATGGAGGCGCCGATGATGTCCGCCGGCAGCAGATCGCTGGTGAATTGTATGCGCTGGTGTTTCAGGCCCAGCAGCCGGGCAAGCAGATGTGCCAGGGTGGTCTTGCCCACCCCGGGGAGATCCTCTATCAGCAGATGACCCCGGGCCAGCAGACAGGCCAGGGAAAGGCGAATGGCCTGTTCCTTGCCCAGTATCACCTCACCGGCCCGGGAGATCGTCTGGTCCAGTGCTGACTTGATGGTTGTGTCTCTTCGGTCTTGTAACATCGGGGATAATCGAAACAATCCAGACTTGATCGGGAGTCGGCAGGGTTGCCGGGTGCTTGAGGACTATACCAATGACGGATACCGGTAGAAAGAATTCTCAACCGCTGTCACCCTTTTGATTCCAGGTGTTTTATAGTGTGGCCTGGGAGATTGTCGGGCCGGGTGGGTCCGGCATCCCGGTCCCGGGCTTTCTTAATTGCGGAGAATCTGATGAATAAGAAACTGACTGTTGCTTCGATCGGACTGATGGGGTTGCTGTTGTCCGGCACCGTATTGGCGCAAGAGACCCTCAAGCTCCTGACCTGGAAGGGCTACGCCCCCAAGGCGCTGGTGGACAAGTTCCAGCAGGAAACGGGCATCAAGGTGGAGACCACCTATTCGAACAACGAGGAGATGATCGCCAAACTGCGGGCCACCCGGGGGGCCGGATTCGACCTGGCCCAGCCTAGCCAGGATCGTATCTCATCAGTTCAGGCGAAGTTCAAGATCTACCGGCCCATCGACTACGACAAGATCAATGCGGCTCAGATATTCCCCTCGATGCTCGCCGCCGTGCAGAAGAACACCCGTGTCGGTTCCGATTCCTACGGTGTGCCCTTTTGCTACGGTACCTCCGGCCTTATCGTGAACAAAAAGATGGCGCCCCAGGCCCTGGATTACGATGCGCTGCTGGACCCGGCTTACAAGGGCCGCATCAGCTACCGCCTCAAGCGGCCCACGCTGATCGCCCTGGCCTTTTCCTCCGGTGAAGACCCCTTTGTCAAGTATGACGACCCCAAGGCCTATCAGGCCCTGATGGAAAAGATCGGGCAGAAAATGATCGAGACCAAATCGTTGGTGAAGAACTACTATCCTAACGGAGACACCTTGTTGGAGATGATGCGCAGCGGCGAAGCCCATGTCGCCCTTGGATGGGACAATGGCGGCTGGAAGCTGCACGCGGAAAACCCCGATATCGATTTCGTGGCGCCCAGGAGCGGTGCCCTGGGCTGGATCGACACCTTCGCCATACCGGCCAAGGCCAAGAACCTGGACGGCGCCTACCAGTGGATCAATTTCATGCTGCGTCCGGAAAACGCCGCCTATTTCACCAACCAGGAAAAATACGGCACCGCCTCCAAGGGGGCCGACGCCCATCTCGATCAGCAGATTCGCGACAACTTCGACCGCTCTTTCACCGCTGCGGATATTGACAACATCAAATGGTATCCGCCGGTGCCGGCCAAGCTGGAGCAGATCGAGGGGAAGATTCTGGACCGGGTGAAGGCAGCCAGGTAATGCTGGATATCCGATAGTCCAATTTGCCTGTGTTTTATCTGCTCTTTCGGACAGTAGATTGAACGCGCCACGTGCTTTCAGGGGCGGGCCGGGTTGAGGTTGACGGGACCGTCAGCCGCAGGGAAGCGGCTGTCCTACAGGGATGTATTCACGGCGTGTCCCGTCAGACTTAACCCGGCCCGCATTGCCCCTGGAGTGTGCCGGGCATCGACTCAAACCACCTCAGACTTGGATGGCCATGTCCTCAGTGCTTCAGATCGAAAGACTCACCCGGCACTTCGGTGATTTCACCGCGGTAGACGGGGTGGATCTGGAAGTTGAGGAAGGGAGCTTCTTTTCCATTCTGGGTCCTTCGGGCTGCGGCAAGACAACCCTGCTGCGCATGATCGCCGGATTCCTGGAGCCGACCTCGGGGACGGTTCGGATTCGCGGTGAAGACATGGCCGGCATCCCGCCCAACCGGCGCCCGGTCAATCTGGTGTTTCAGAACCTGGCGCTGTTTCCCACCATGGACGTGGCCGCCAATATCGCTTTCGGGCTGAGGCGCCGCCGCCTGCCGGGTGCGGATATCAGGCGCCGGGTGGCGTCGATGCTTGAACGGGTCGGGCTGGAAGGTTACGGCGGCAAGCCCATCGCCCAGCTCTCCGGCGGGCAGCAGCAACGGGTGGCTATCGCCCGGGCGCTGGTGCTGGAACCTTCCATCCTGCTGCTCGATGAACCTTTGGGGGCGCTTGACCTTAAGCTTCGTGAGCAGATGAAGATTGAACTCAAGCAGCTTCAGGCCCGGGAGGGGACCACCTTCATCTATATCACCCATGATCAGTCGGAGGCCCTGGTGATGTCGGATCGCGTGGCGGTGATGAACGAGGGCAGGTTCGAGCAGATAGACACACCGCAAGGCCTGTATGCAGGCCCCGTGAGCCGTTTCGTCGCGGGTTTCGTGGGCGAGAACAATATCCTGGAGGCGGACATTGAACAGCAACAGGATGGGACCGCCCGGGTGCGCGTCACCGGCGGCCCGGTTATGCAGGCCAGCCTGATGCAGCCCGTTTCGGGTAGCCGCTGCAAGCTCTATATACGTCCGGAATCGGTAATGCTGGAGCCGGACACCGCACTTGAGGGGATCAACCGTTTCACTCTGGAGATCAGGAGCCTGCTGTTCGACGGTTCCAACACCAAGGTTCTGGCAGCCATCGACGGCACGGGCCCGGAACTCATCGTCGCGCTCCCCCAGACGGGACAATTCATCCACGTCAGGGCCGGAGACAAAATAGCGGCCGGTGTCCATCCGACAGCCTGTGGATGCTACCCGGAATGACACCATGAGCCGGGGCGGCAGGCTGGGTCTCTACATCTTTCTGGTGCCGGTGCTGCTGTGGTTGCTGCTGCTGATCGTTATTCCCCATATCGATCTGCTGGTGATGTCGTTTCGCGGGGAGGACGACCTGGGCGAACCGGTGTGGACCCTTTCAAACTACATCAACTTTTTCGGCGACAGCATTTACTGGCTGACCTTTGCACGCACCGCCGTGTACGCACTGCTGGTGACTTTACTCACCTTCGTGGTTACCTTTCCCGTTGCCTTTTATATCACCAAGGTTGCCCGGGTCCGCTATGGCGGCTTTCTGTTGATTCTGCTCCTGATGCCCTTCTGGGTCAGTGAACTGGTGCGGGTCTATGGTTGGATGATCCTGTTGCGTGAAAGCGGAGTGATCAATCACTTCCTGCTCAACCTTGGCCTGCTGGATCGCCCGGTGGAGCTTCTTTACAATGACGCAACCATGATCATGGGTCTGGTCTATACCTCCATGCTGTTCATGGCGGTGCCGTTAATCTCGTCCCTGGAAGGGATGGACGACAGCCTGATCGAGGCCGCCCACGATCTCGGGGCCTCGAAGTTCACCATTTTTTTCCGGGTGGTTATCCCCTACATTGCCCCCGGCATCACTGCGGGCT
>JAHEHQ010000099.1 GCA_024644505.1 Gammaproteobacteria bacterium | reverse complement strand
GCCAGAAAAGCCCGTGCCGCCCTTGCCGAGCGGGAAGGTGGCAGCCCGGTTACCGGGATCAAGGCAGGAAACTAAACCCCGCATCCGGACCGGCGGGCAGCCGGTATACATTTTCCGTGCAGTGTCATGCCCGAGCTCCCTGAAGTCGAAACCACGCGAAGGGGAATAGAGCCCCATATCAAAGGACTGCGTATCGAGGCCGTGGAGATCAGGAATCCACGCCTGAGGTGGCCTGTACCCCAGAACCTGTCCGACAGCCTTGCCGGCCGGCAGATCCTGGCGGTGGAGCGGAGGGCCAAGTACCTGCTGTTTCGAACCGATGGGTCACAAACCATGATCGTTCACCTGGGAATGTCGGGCTCCCTTTTTATTTTGAAGGATGCAACGGCTGGAAGGGCGCCCGGACCCCACGACCATCTAGACTGGCTGTTTTCAGGCGGTACCCGCCTGCGATTGCGGGATCCGCGTCGTTTCGGCGCTGTGTTGGTGACAGAAGGCGAACCGCTGGCACATTACCTGCTGCGACACCTGGGTCCGGAGCCCTTGGAATCCGGGTTCACGCCGGATTACCTGTATGAAGCCGCCCGATCCCGGCGAGTTACGATCAAGCAGCTGATCATGGACAGTCGGGTCGTGGTGGGTGTGGGTAACATCTATGCCAGCGAAGCACTTTTTCTCAGCGGCATACGCCCGGGCCGGGCGTGCCACCGCGTCTCCCGGCCCCGCTTTCACGTGCTCCGGGATGCCATAGTGAATGTGTTGCAAGAGGCGATCGGGCAGGGCGGCACGACATTGCGTGATTTCGTGCGTGAGGACGGGCGGCCGGGATACTTCCGGCAACAGCTGAACGTATATGGTCGCAGCGGACTCCCCTGTCATGTCTGTGGCACCCAGGTGCGCCAGCGCAGGATCGGGCAAAGGTCGAGCTTCTATTGTCCCATATGCCAGCAATGAATTATTATCCGCGCGGCTGGCCAACTCGCATACTTCACTTGTCAGCGGTAATGTAGGGTCGAATTTATTCGACCAATACTTAATAGTTGTTGGCCGAATGAATTCGGCCCTACGGCATCGCGTAATCCTTTGCGGGTGCCAGCAGATGGTGGGCAAAGTGATCATTGATCAGGTGCAGTGTGTCGCCCACCAGCACGTAACGTCGATGATCGATGGGGTGGGTCCCGCCAATCTCGAGCCGTGTGTCGTCGAGCCGCAGTTCGGCCATGGAGGGGTTCAGTCCGAACTGTGCCCGGTTGCCATCGGGCAGCGGGAAACGCTCCGTGCTCGCGGTATTGGCGATCTCCAGCAGGCGTTCTATCTTAGGGTCGTTGGCCTTGGTGGCATGGGGTTGAATCATCTGCCAGGAACCGTTTCTCTTTTCCAGGGCAAGGGTCTCGCGGTTGCGGACAGTGAGTTCGATGCTTTCAATCTGTCTGGGATCCAGCGTGGTCAAGGGTGGCATCGGCTCTTCGGGCATCGAGCCTGGCTCCAGCCAGGTCAGAATCCCGAGCGATACCACCAATGCCAAAAGCCCGATATTGGTCAAATTCCTGGGGTTCATTAGAGCCTGCGTCTGCGCCACCAGATGAGCGCGCCGGTCAGGAGCAGTCCGGCAGGCAGCAGGATCAGAAAAACCAGACCAATAAGGGTGCCGGCAGCCGGCGTCAGATCGAAGGTGCGGTCCGGGGAGATCCTGGAAGGTATATCCATCAGCCGCTCCTCCCGGCTGAGCCAGCGGACCAGGTTAAGCCCCAGATCCAGATTGCCGCCGTTACCGAGAAAGGTATTGGAAAGGAAGTCACCGTCCCCGATCACCATCACACGCTGCTGCCGCCCCTTGTGCTCACGGGTAAATGCGATACCCAACGGCAGCGGGCCTGCTTGCTCGCCCAATTCCGGATTACGGCTTATCTGACCTTGTATCGAACCGGTTTCGTTCCAGCTGTTTGGCAGCGTGCTCAGCAGGGGCGCCGCCTCCCAGTCCCCGTAATCGACGGCCTCAATGGCGGCGGCCTGGGGAAACAGGCTGGTCAGGTCGAACGATCTGGTCGCCGGATGCTCCGGGTAGCGGGGAACCAGTGCCATTGTCGGATCATCGAGCCCCAGACTGGCGGCGTTGGCGTCCACCAGGATGCCCGGCAGGACCCGCGCCCCGATGGCATTGCTGATTGGCTCCAGACCCCGCGGGGCATCGGGTTCCATCAGCCACAGCAGATTTCCACCCTCTTCGATGTAATCCAGCAGCAGTCTGGTTTCCGCCTCCAGGTAAGGGTGTTGGGGACTGGCGATGACCAGCAGAGCCGTGTTGGCGGGCACCAGGGGTTCGGCGGCCAGATTGAGCGTCTGTACCTTATAGCCCTTTCGCCGCAGTTGGTCGCCAAACAGTCCCAGGTCGTGGTTCGCCTGGCTGTCGAGACGCCGCTCGCCGTGACCCTCCAGGGACACGATCCACCGCTCTTCACGTTGCAGCAGGCGCTGGATCGCGTTGCCAAGGTTCTGTTCATCGATCTCCCGCAGCAGTTCGCTGCGACCCTGGTATTCCAGGCGCATTTCGCCCGAGACCCTGATGCCCAGTTCCCGGGTAAGGGCCGGGTTTCGCGAGGGATCGACGAACGCCAGGCTGATATCCGGGCGGTGTCGGCGATAGCGTTCCACGATGCCGCTGATCTGCCGCCTGAGACGGGGTTCCCCGGGCACGAATGCGGTGATTCTCAGGGGGGATTCCAGCTTTTCCAGTATCTGCACACTGCCGGGGCTCAGGCTGTTGCGTGCGTTGTCCGACCAGTCCCAGACCCAGTTATGACGGGTGCCGAGCCATCCGGTCAGCAGCACCGCGATGCCGAGCAACAGGTGAAAAAGCAGGTTTTGCAGGCGGGCTTTCCGGACGTTGGCGGCGCGTGAATTCGTCATCGTTCAGCCGAAGGTTCGAAGCGTGTCCAGGCGGCGGATGGTCAGCGTCAGGCAGAGACCCGTCAGCAGCATGAAATAGAGCATATCGCTGCTGAACACCAGGCCACTGGTCAGGCGCTGAAAATGACCGGACATCCCGAGATAGGAGAACAGGCCGCCGCCGGCCAGGTCCAGAACCCACAGGAGCAGCAGCGCGCCGTAGCTGCTGACCGCGGCGATTGCCGGTTGCCGGGTAAGGCTGGAAAAATACAGGCCCACTGCCCCGTAGGCGGCCAACAACAGTACCAGTCCAAGAATGCAGGCGGCCAGGGTGCCCAGATCCAGCGCTCCCCCCATGAGCAGCGACAGCGGCATGAGCACGATCAACAGGAGCAGGATGCCCAGTAACGCCAGCACCGCCAGATACTTTCCGAGCACTATCTGGGTTACGGATACGGGGGAGGAGAGCAGAAGGCTGAAAGTGCCGCTGCTCAATTCACGGGCGAAAAGGCCCATGCAGAGTACCGGTACAATCAGCATCAGGATCATGGCTGCGGAGCCGAATTGGGGCACCACCAGGATGGCCGTGATGCCGGGTGCGTTTTCCAAGGCAGCCAATCGGGGCTGTAACTGTATGAACTCTTCCAGGCGAACCAGAAACAACCAGGCAAGCAGGAGCATGGATACCGACATCAGGATCCACGCCAGGGGTGACAGGAACAGGCTTCTCAGCTCCCGTCCTGCGATGCCCAGAATCATGAAGGGATTTTCCCGGTCGTGTGCTGTGTGAAAATATGCTCCAGTTCCGTAACGCCCGAAGTAAGCTCTTCCAGATCCCAGCCGCTGTTTACAATGCGCTCGGCTATGACGCCGGGAGCAGCATCATCTTCAAGTTCGAGACGAAAACGGCTTTCTCCCAGAACGCCCACCGAGCAGACACCGGGCAGATCCCGTATGGCCTCCAGCGCCGGCGGCCTTCCCAGGCGGATGAGGAGATTGCGGTCTGCGTGCCGCGCCAGTTGTTCCATGGCGGCGGATGTCGCGAGTCGTCCTTCGTTCATGATATACACACGATCGCAGACGGCCTTTACCTCCTGCAGTATATGGGTCGACAGAATGATGCCGTGATGCTTCCCGAGTTCACGAATCAGGCCTCTGAACTCGAGTATCTGGTTGGGATCCAGCCCGCTGGTGGGTTCGTCGAGGATGATGGCGCCGGGTTCGTGGACAATGGCCTGTGCGATGCCCACGCGCTGCCTGTAACCCTTGGAAAGATTTCCGATCAGCCGTCCTCCGTGATCAGCGAGGCCGCAGCGGCCTTTGACCTTTTGCCTTGCCACCGCGCATTGGGGTGCGGCCAGTCCCCTGAGCCCCGCACAATACCCGAGGTACTCGTCCACCGTCAGTTCCGGATACAGGGGGGGGACCTCGGGCAGGTAACCCAGGGTTTTCTTGGCCTGTCGCGGGTGTTCTCTCAGGTTGACGCCGCTCAGCCAGATATCCCCTGCACTGGGTGCCAGCGCACCGCTGAGCATGCGCAGGGTGGTGGATTTTCCGGCGCCGTTTGGCCCCAGCAGCCCGAGGATCTCTCCGCGATTGAGATTGAAGGCCAGGTCCCTGACAGCGCAGAACTCGCCGAAATAACGGTACAGGCCGACGGCTTTTATCAGCGGTTGCTCCATCCCCTCTCTTCGTAAGAAAATGTATCTTTAGGATAGTATCCGTTCCCGGCAAAATGCTAAACCTGTTTTTCGCCGGCGGGCGGGGTATGTCGGAGTGGGAGCAGGATTCCGTGATCCGGGGACTATACTTTACTCTAATCAATAAATAGATCAGGATCTGGTATGGGGGGATTCCATGATCGTCCAACGATTTGTGCTGTTGCTCCTGATTACCCTTACCGGGGTGCCTGCAACACAGGCGGCAGATATCCTTATCGGTACGGCAAGTAAATCCGGCGTCTATTTCCAGGTCGGGCGGGCGCTTTGCCGATTGATGGAGCGCGGTTCCGAAGGCCTCAGCTGCGCGGCCATGGAGACCGCCGGTTCGGTTTCCAATCTGCAGAATGTCCAGGTGGGGGCCCTCGAGCTGGGATTGGTACAGTCGGATATTCAGTTTCATGGGGTCAATCGCAGCGGACCTTTCAGCTTTGTCGATACGCCCCATGACAACGTGCGTGCACTTTTTTCCCTCTATACCGAGCCCTTCACCCTGGTGGCGCGCCGTGATTCGGGGATCCGAACCCTGGATGACCTGAAGGGGCGCCGCGTCAATATCGGAAATCCCGGGTCGGGCCAGCGGGCTACCATGGAGGTCGTGATGGAGGCCAAGGGCTGGGGCAAGGACGATTTCCAGCTGGTGACCGAGTTGCCGGCAACCCAGCAGTCCCTGGCCTTGTGTCACAACCGGGTCCAGGCCATGGTGTACACCGTGGGGCATCCCAACCCCTCGGTGGCCAGGGCTGTAAAGCTTTGCCGGGCGGTCATCGCCGAAGTTTCGGGGCCTGAAATCGAGAAACTGGTCTCCGATACCCCCTATTACTCACTCGCCCATATACCCGGCGGCCTTTATGAGGGTGTGGACGAGCCCGTTCGAACCTTCGGTGTGCTGGCCACAGTCGTTTCTTCCGTGGATGTGGACGAGGAACTTGTTTATCTGGTGGTAAAGACGCTGTTCGAAAACATTGATCGTTTCCGCAACATGCACAGGGTGTTTCAGTCTCTCGACCCCCGTGGGATGATCAGGAACGGTTTGTCTGCGCCGCTGCACAAGGGTGCTGAACGCTACTACCGGGAAAAGGGCTGGATGTAGCGCCGCCTCAGGGCGCCGAATCGACGTTTGCCGTATTGGCGATCTGGGACAGCATGGCCGCGGTCCTGGAGTCGTCCAGCCTGGACATCAGGTCCGACACCATCGTGGTCAGCTCCCCCGAATCCACCTCCCGGATGATCTTCTTGGCCTCCAGCAGGGCACCCGGCTGCATGCTGAACTCCCTGAGTCCCATGCCAAGCAGCAGCGGGATGAGCTGGGGGTCGCCGGCCATCTCACCGCACATGCTGACCGGTACCTGGTGGCTGTTTCCAGCATCGATCACCATCTTGATAAGACGCAGCACGGAGGGGTGAACCGGGTCGTAGAGATAATTGATCTCGTCATCGACGCGGTCGATGGCCAGGGTGTACTGAATCAGATCGTTGGTGCCGATGGAAAGAAAATCCAGCTCCCGGGCGAAAGCGTCTGCGGACAGGGCCGCCGCAGGAACCTCGATCATGCCTCCGACGGGAACCTCGGCACCGATGGATTCTCCGTCATCGGCCAGGGATGTCCTTGCCTCCTCCAGCATCGACTTGACCTGGTAGACTTCCCATAGATTGGACAGCATCGGTATCATGATCCTGACCGGCCCATGTTCCGCAACCCGCAAAATGGCGCGCAACTGCGGATAGAACAGCCCGGGTTCCTTCAGGCAGAGACGGATGGCCCTCAGTCCCAGGGCGGGATTGCATACGGAACGGTCCTGACCCGGCAAATGCCCGTAAAGCTGCTTGTCCGCACCCAGATCCAGGGTGCGTATGGTTATCGGAATGCCGCCCAGACCTTCAACCACCCGAAGATAGGCCTGGTAGTGCTCTTCCTCGTCCGGGGGATGGTCCCGGTTCATGAAAATGTACTCGGTTCGATAAAGGCCGACACCATCGACGGCAAGGCTCCGGGTCGCCTCTATGTCCTCGGGCAGCTCGATGTTGGCCATGAGGCGCACGCCGGTACCGTCGACGGTTACCGCCGGTTCGCCGACCAGGCGCTGCAGTTCCAGGGCATGCTGTTGTCCCGCCTCTATGCGGCGCCGGTAATGCGCCAGGATGGTCTCGTCCGTTGAGACCAACACCACCCCCCTGTCGCCATCCACGATAATGCGCTCTCCGTTGCGCATGTAGCGGGTGGCGTGGCGCACTCCGACCACCGCGGGGATACCCAGGCTGCGTGCAAGAATCGCGGTGTGTGACATGGGTCCGCCGGTTTCGGTGACAAAAGCCGCGATGCCGAGATGGCGCATCAGTATGGTGTCCGCGGGTGTCAGGTCCCGGGCCAGGATGACCTTTCCTCTCAGGTCTGGCTGCTCCATTTCCTCGTCGGAATGCAAGGCCTGGTGAATCTGATTCACCACGTGATCGACGTCGTCCTTGCGCGTGCGCAGATAGCTGTCCTCCATCGCCTCGAAAACCTGCACCAGCGCGTCACGCTGAATCTTCAGGGCCCACTCAGCGCTGCAGCAACGCTCCCTGATATGGTTGATGGGGACCTCCACCAGCGCGGTGTCATCGAGCATCAGCATATGGGCATCGATGAAGGCAGCAATATCGGAGCGGGTCGATTCGGGAATCTTTTCGCGGACTTCGAAAAGCTGGCTTCTGGCATCGGAGACGGCCTGGCGGAATCGGTTGATTTCGGCCGGGATATCCGATTTGTCGATAAACCGGGGAGCGGCATCGACACTGCCCCGCTGGAGCAGGTGCGCTTCGCCTATGGCAATGCCCCGGGTTGCGGCGATGCCTATACCCATGCAGCAAAGCGTCATTCCTTCTCTCCGAAGCGGGCTTTGACCAACTCCTCCAGTGCATCCATAGCGGCATTTTCATCGCTGCCGTCGGCAACCAGGTCGAGGCTGGTTCCCTGTCCCGCAGCGAGCATCATGACACCCATGATGCTTTTTCCATTGACCTTGCGGCCGTTGCCGACCAATTGAATATTGCTTTGGTACTGGGCGGCGAGGGTAACGAACTTGGCGGCCGCCCTGGCATGCAGACCGAGTTTGTTGATGATTTCGATCTGCCGTTTGATCATGTCAGTTCCCGGTGACGGGACAGGACCGGCAGACCGCTGTCCCGGAAATGGGCAGCCAGCTCTTCGACCATATAGACGGAGCGGTGCTGTCCCCCGGTGCATCCGATGGCCACCGTAAGATAGCTCCTCCCATCGGCCTCAAAACAGGGGACCCAACGCTCCAGAAAATCAATGACAGCGCCCCTGAAATGCCGAACCTTGCTCTCCTGCTCCAGGAAACGCGCCACTTCCGGATCCTTTCCGGTCAGAGGCCTGAGTTCGGGCCGCCAATGGGGGTTGGGCAGGCAACGGACGTCAAAGACGAAATCCGCATCCCCGGGAACGCCGTTTTTGTAGCCGAAGGATTGAAACTGGAGGGATATCGCCGGATCCACATGTTCACAGAGCCTGGAGCGTATGATATCCCTCAACTGGTGCAGATTGGTGTGCGTGGTATCCACCCGCAGGCTCGCCGCGCTCAGAAAGGGATAAAGGATATCCCGTTCCAACTGAATCGCCTCGGTCAGGGGGCGCTCCTCGTCCGATAGCGGATGCCTGCGCCGGGTTTCACTGAACCGCTTGATCAGGGTGTCGTTGCGCGCCTCGAGAAATATGATCTGATACTCGATACCCCGGGATTTCAGAGGTTCCAGGAGGCGGTTGAGATTGCCAAGGTCTGATGACCTGTCACGGGCATCGATTCCCACGGCGCTCATCCGGAAACGGGGGTCCTGCTGGGAGATCAGTGCTTCGGTGAAGGGGGGCAGTAGGAACAGGGGGAGGTTGTCAATGCAATAGTAGCCGATGTCTTCCAGTGTATTTAGGGCGACACTCTTGCCTGAACCGGAGAGACCGG
>JAHEHQ010000445.1 GCA_024644505.1 Gammaproteobacteria bacterium | reverse complement strand
CGGCCGGCGAGCACTATTTTCCCGACGATATGCCCGAACGTATCTACTACCAGCCGGTGGACAGGGGGTTGGAGATCAGAATACGCGAGAAGCTGGAGCGGCTGCGGGCGATGGACCGTAACGCAAGAAATGGGGGGGACTAGTTTCTTTGATTCGTCCCGAGAGTCATCAAAGTGTAGAATGCGTCAGTCTTGCGACCATCGTTGGGTGGTTAGCAGATTGGTATGAGATTCTCTGGACACGCCGTGAATACTTCCCTGTAGGCTCGGCGGCCGCTTTCCCTGCGGCCGACGGTCCCGAGAATTCCATACCAATCGGCATTGATACCGTGCGGTGTAAATCGAGTATTTTCATTAAGAAAAAGAGCTGCTTTTCTTGACCCAGATCCTTTCCATTGCCGCAGGCGGCGCCGTGGGTGCCCTGCTGAGATTCTGGATCTCCAGCGGAGTGTACGGCATCCTTGGACGTGGATTCCCCTGGGGAACCCTGGTGGTAAACGTGATCGGTTCGCTGCTGATGGGTTTTCTTTATGTGCTCTTTCTGGAGCGGATGACCGTTGAGCCGGAAGTCAGGGCCGCAATTATTATCGGTCTGCTCGGGTCCTTCACAACCTTTTCCACCTTCTCCATAGAGACACTCAATCTGATAGAGCAGGCCGACTACATGAAAGCGATCCTCAATATGGCCGTCTCGGTGTTCGCCTGTCTGCTGGCGGCCTGGGCAGGCCTTCTGCTTGGGAGGCAGTTGTGAAGACCCAAACTGTGACCATGGTTCGGATCTATCTGACAGAAGGCGAACATCAACTGCAGCCTTTGATGAAACTGCTACACGATGAAGAGCGGGTGTGGGGTGTCACCGCGTTTCGCGGCATCGCGGGCTTTGGAAAAAGCGGCAAGCTGCACTCCTCTACACTGCTTGATATTTCCCTCGATCTTCCCCTGGTGCTGGAATTTTTCGATCGTCCCGACAAGGTCGACAGGGTATTGGAAGATCTGAACACCCTGGTTGGTCCGGGCCATATCGTCACATGGTCGGCCGACGTCACAACAGGCTAATAGTTATGCTCGATCCCCGACGACTGAGAAACGATCTCGAAAACACCGCCGGCCTGCTTGCCCGGCGTGGTATTACGCTGGATGTACAACGCATCACGGAGCTGGAGACCCGGCGCAAAGCGCTGCAGGTCGAGGCTCAGAATCTACAGAGTCAGCGAAACAGCCGTTCAAAGCAGATCGGCAAGGCGAAGGCGGCCGGCGAAGATATCAAACCCCTGCTCGCGGAGGTGGCTGATTTCGGCGCTGACCTGAAGCGTGCGGAAGAGGAACTGTCAGCCATCCAGGATGCACTGGAGGGAATCTCTCTGGAGATACCCAATATTCCCCACGCCACGGTTCCCGAGGGAAACGACGACAGCGCAAATCGCGAGGAACGGCGCTGGGGGAAGCCTCCCAAATTTGGATTTACACCGAAGGATCACGTGGATCTCGGCATGAGCAGCGGGGGCATGGATTTCGAGGCAGCGGTGAAAGTGACCGGTTCCCGCTTCGTCACGCTGCAGGGACCCCTCGCGGCAATGCAGAGGGCGCTCATCCAGTTCATGCTCGACACCCATACCCGGGAACACGGCTACCGGGAGACCTACGTCCCCTTCATGGTCAATGCGGACAGCCTCCGCGGAACGGGTCAGCTGCCGAAATTCGAGCAGGACCTGTTCAAGCTTTCCGGGGAGCTGGATTATTATCTGATCCCAACCGCCGAGGTGCCGGTCACCAATCTTGTGAGAGACAGTATCATCGAGGATCCGGACATGCCCCTCAGATGGGTCGCCCACACCCCCTGTTTTCGCAGCGAGGCGGGATCCTACGGCAAGGATACCCGGGGAATGATCCGGCAGCACCAGTTCGAAAAAGTGGAAATGGTGCAGATTGTCCGCCCGGACGATTCCTATCAGGCGCTGGAGGCTTTGACAGGGCATGCAGAGTCGATTCTGCAGAAGCTGGGTCTTGCCTACCGAGTGGTCACGCTATGTACGGGGGATCTGGGTTTCTCGGCCGCCAAGACCTACGATCTGGAGGTCTGGCTGCCAGGTCAGAACGCCTACCGGGAGATATCCTCATGCTCGAATTTCGAGGACTTCCAGGCGCGAAGGTTGCAGGCCCGCTGGCGCAACCCAGATACCGGCAAGCCGGAGCTGGTGCACACACTGAATGGTTCCGGTCTCGCAGTCGGCCGGACCCTGGTTGCGGTGATGGAGAATTATCAGCAGTCTGACGGCACAATACGGTTGCCGGAGGTATTACGGCCTTACATGGGTGGTACAGAGGTAGTAACCGGGTAATACGAGCCTGCCCGAGAACCGGCGAGAGTGCCTCAGACCATCATCACCAACAAGACAACAAAACCCATGACAGCAAGAATGGGAAGTATCGCGGATTGCCATTCACCGGCTTCCGCCTTACGGGTCTCTTTCAGCATCTGTTTTGCCCGGGGCCAAAGGAACACGATCATCATCCCGAGCAGAATGGCCGAGCCGATCTTCATCCAGTCCATCGTTACGCCTCTCTAAAATGAAATAAGCCCCGGTCTGACCGGGGCTTTTTCTAGATCACTGAATCCAATGACTCAGGTTGTCATTCGTCACCGCCCATCACACCCAG
>JAHEHQ010000098.1 GCA_024644505.1 Gammaproteobacteria bacterium | reverse complement strand
ATGCTCTCCAGGTAAGGAGGTAATGCCCCTTTTCCAGGATGACCTCCAATACGGACCCGGAGCGAAAGAGACGCCAGTCAAAGGTATCCAGATAGATCCGGGTGAAGTCCTTTGAGTGTTCGAATTCAAAGACATGGTCGTCTTCCAGCCAGGATTTGAACTCTTTCGGCGCAAGGGTTGCTGGCAGTTGGTAGATCAGCTGGTCTGCAGGCACGGGCGACTCCTTAGTTTCACACGAGTCTAGATTGTTCCCATTCCGGGTGCAGGGTCAAGTGGAATCGGGAGTGTGATGGAAATTGGCATTTTATCCTAAATCCCTGTCTTTCCACCCCACCGTAATGTGTAATAATCTGGAACTTGGCCGCCAAGAACCTAATAAGAAGAAACCAGGAAACCTCACTGCATGAAAAAAAATGCCAGAAACCGTAATGAAGCGGGACAGGCCAGGGTGAGCGTGAAGGGCCGAAAGTCCAGCTTCAAAAGGATCTCACTCATCCTGAAGAAGCTGCTCAAGAGGACCCAAAAGCTTCATACCAAGCAGAAATCCCTGAAACGAAAGGATAAGGTGCTGCTGCGCCAGAGCAAGACCCTGATGTCGCGGATGGAGGGCGTGGAGGGGAAGGCGTCCGAACTGCAGCTGCGGGTCACCCAGTTGCAGGCGGCCAACCGGGGACTGCTGGACAGCCTGGCCCGTGCCAATGATGAGGGTGTATCGGTGCCAGCAAGGCTGGACAGGGTGGAATCCTGGCTGGGGACGGAAGAGGCGGAAAGCGAAAGACTCTGGAAAAAAGTCGACGGCCTGGACCACAGGGCGGAAGATTATGCGGGTCGGCTGGAGATTCTGGAACAGAACTTATCAACGCTGGCGGATTCTCTCGAAGAACTCAAGCTCCGGCTCGGTAATGATCCCGATGAGGACGGTTTTGGTGCCGAATTGCGGCAACGCATCGAAACCGTCGAGGGATTGTATGCCGAACTCAACGAAAGGAGTGTGGCGTTGGCCTCAGCCGTGGCCGAACTGCCGGGAGACCGGCGGCCCGATCAAACGGACGCACCGTCTGCCGACCAGGCCGAAGTGGAAAAACGCCTGAGAAACCTCGACGAAGATGTTGCCAGGCTCAGGCAGGGGGCGGCATCGCTGCTGCGCGAATTCAACGACCTGTCAGCCCGTTTCGGGGATGTTATCGGCCGGTCCGGCATCGATCAGGACACCGCCGGGCATGCACTGCAGTCCCGGGTCGACGGTATCGAATCGCAGGATTCGGATCTGGCGGCCCGGGCCGATCGTCAGGGTAAACACCTGGAAGATATCAACGGACGTGCCAGGGAACTGGAGGAGCGGGTCTCGAGCCTGTCCGCCCCGGGTGAGCTGGACGACAAAATCAATAACCTCGATAAAGGGCTTCATGATACAGCGGCCGCGCTGCAGCAGCGGCTTGGAGAACTGGAGGCCGCCATTGGGGATCAGCAGCAGCGCGCAGCTGGAATGTCGACCGATCTGAACAGTCTCTCGGACCGGTTGGCGGAGGCCGCAAGCAGTGCGGAAGGGCCTCTCGAGCAGGGACGCATGCTGGAAAACCGGATCGCGGATATAGCCGCGAACCTGGATGATCTCGAAAGAGTATTCAATGAAACGAAGTCCAGGCATCAAGAACAGCTGGAGCAGCTGGTATCGGATTTCACCGAAGAGAAACGGCGTTTGACAGAGATACCCGCTGCGGTCGACGGCCTTTCTAAACGGATCGACGATGTGGCGGGAGGCGCCAGCAAGCAGTCGGAACAATGTCTCGAGTTCAAGCAGGGCATCGAGGGTCTGGAAGCGGCGAGGCGGGAATTTATAACACGCCTGGACAACCATGAACGCCAGATTCAGGAAACAGTGTTCCGGGCCGAGGGGCTCGACAGAAAGATCGGAAATGCGTCGGGTCTGAATATTCGAGTGGATGCCCTGGAGAAGATCCAGAAGGAGATGCAGGGCGGGCTGTCCGGGGACAAGGAGGAGCTGGATCAGCAAATCAGGAACCTCACGACAGGGCATCGGGAGCACTTGTCCAGTTACAGCAGTTTTCGGAATACGCTGGCCATGATTGGTTTGGCGTTGCTGGTGCTGGGTGCGGCGGGGTACTGGTTCGGCAGTGATTGGATTGCCACCCGCTTCGCGGAGAATGACAAACAGATTGAAAAGTTCGGCAGGCATCTGATCTCACAGGATGCACAGCTGAAAGCTTGGGGCAGGCAGCTTGCCTCCGGGCCTTCTCCCGCAAGTCCGGAACCGGGTATCGCCCTGGAGGAATGGAATCGAATGAAATCTGAGCTGGAACTTCAGAAGAAAGTTTTGTCCGGTCAGGTGGCGATTCACGAGGAGTATCGTGAAAATCTGGGGACTATTCGGAGGGACCTGGGCAAGACCCGCGTTGCGCTGGATGCCTATCTGGAGAGGCAGGAGGAGATCAACGCGGTCACCCATAAGCTCGGTGAACATTTGGAGGCGCTGGAAAAGCAGCCGACCGGCAGCGGAGGCGCCCTCCAGGGGCGGCAGGGCACCGCGCTTAAGGACAGCAGCTGGATCCGGCAGCGCAATCCCGCCCATTACACCATTCAGGTAGCCGGCGCATACGGCAGGGAAGTCCTGGCGGATATCGGCGGCAGGCTCTCGTTACCCGGTCCCCTGGCTCTGTATCAGCGGGATTGGAATGGCCGAGAATGGAACGTGCTCCTTTACGGCGATTTCTCATCCAAAACAGAGGCACAGGCTGCAATCAACAGTCTTCCCGAGGAGATCATGGCCGCAAAACCCTGGGTAAGGCGCCTGTCGTGGGTCCAGGAGGATCTGGAAGGGAGGTGATTTCAATGGTTATTCCATCACAACAAACCTAATTCGTACGAAAAAGGTCTGGTATTTTCCCTAACACTATGGCAACCTTCGCAAAGCTAGGCGCTGGCTTCCCATCTATTGGGGTGTGGAGGAGCCTGCCAGGGCACCTGCAAACTACCGCTTATATCACATCAGTCAATATCGAACGCGAGGAAGAAAAAAACATGTTCACACAGAAAAAAACCATTGTAATGCTTGGTATGGTTGCAGGCATGGCAATGGCAACTCAGGGGATGGCTTCGAGCCACGGTGGAATGACAATGAAACACTATGCTGTTGACGGCGCCAAATCGACCGTCATGAACAGCGCCGGTGAGTGCTGGAGCACTGTTGGTGGTGCTGCCGGTCCCAAGGAAGCTTGCGGCGACATGGTAGCAGAGCCGATGATGGAGCCGGCGGACTCCGACGGCGACGGTGTTATCGATGCCAAGGATAAGTGTCCTGGTACCCGCGCCGGCGCGAAAGTTGACCAGTGGGGCTGCGAGATCATGGAGAGCATGACCATCGACCTGGTTGAGGGTGAATTCGCCTTCGACAGCGCCGAGCTCACGCCTGCCATGGAACAGGCCCTCGACGCCGTAGCCAAGATGATCAAAGACAGCCCGGGCAGTGAAACCCTTATCATCACCGGTCACACCGACAGTGTTGGCCCGGCTGATTACAACATGGGTCTTTCCATGCGCCGCGCCGAGTCGGCACGGGACTACCTGACGGGTGCTGGGCTTCCCAGCGACATGATCACCGTGCGCGGTGAGGGTGAAGAAAACCCGGTAGCCAACAACGACACCAAAGAAGGACGCGCCGCGAACCGTCGTGTCCATATAGAAAGCCGTTAGTATCAGCTGCTCAAGCTGAGATGAAAGGCCGGTTCGCCAGCGCGAACCGGCTTTTTTCGTTGATGGGAGAAGCCTGCGGGTGTTCGGACCCCTAGTGTGCTGAGTCAGAAGTTCGCATGATTTCAGCGGGGCGGAAACAGTCATGGGCAAGGCGCGCGAGTGCAGGACTGGCCTGAGCCAATTCAAACGAGCGCAACACCGCCCATGACTGTTTCCGCCCCGCCCGCAGGGAGTGCACCCAAGGCGCTACTGCGGCGTTTCGATTCTTGGAAAGGGCTTGCCATTCCCTGCGAATCGTGCCTTGCATTAGCGCCTTGGGTGCACTCTGAAGCCATGCGAACTTCTGACTCAGCACACTAGCTACTCTGCGGATGAATCGCCTCGTGGTTTGATTTCCGCCGTATCGAGCACGATGTCCGCTTCTCCGAACGAAGCGCTCGCCCCGCTTACCCGGACTGGAATGCCCGACGTTTTGTCCATGAATATATCGAAGTTTCCCTTCAGCCCCAGAAATGAAAAGGTTTCCGGTTCGACGTCGGGCGGGGTCAGGGGGTGCGGTTCGAAGCTTAATTTAATGGTCTCGATGCGCTTTTGAATCCGGGTATCCGTCTTCTGCGTCTTCTCCAGGTAGTCCACTTCCAATGCCTGAGCCAGGCCGCCGGATATCTCCACGCGGTGCAGCTGCTTCTTATTGAAGACACAAACATCCAGAGGAAACTGCTGGCTCCCGAAATCAAGGGCTGATGCCAGATACAGCAGTCCGTTGGGTTCCAGGATTACCGGGCATGCTGAGTCTTTTACGGTGTGCGGATAAAAAGCCTCCTGAACAGAAGTCCATTGGTCCGGTGTCAGGCCTTGTTCATGTTCGTCCACCGGTTTCTTCCGCACGCGATAAACCCCGTTCTTCACAAACCGGTAAGACTTTTGCCACAGCTGTTTGCCCCGTCGCAGTCTGACACGCTCCAACGCAGAAATGTCCTCGGGGTTGAACCATGATCGGGTCTCCAATTCTTCACGGGAACCCAAGAGGGGATCGGCGCTGGAGCGAACCCTGATGCTGACGATGTTTGAGCCCGATGCCTGCAGTGCCTCATGTTGCGGTGCCACAGTCAACAGCTCAGCGGCCTCCCTCGCGGGTGCTATGGTAAGCTGAACGTCGGTTTTAAGCTTGCCGAAAGAACTGTTTGCCTTGAATGAAAGAATCCGCCAGGAAACATTGCCCAGCTCCATGTTTGCCGCCGGGAAGGATTGTGCCTGGCTCGTGCTTTGGAGCAGGAAAGGTATCAGGAACAGCAGCAGATACCTGCCCCTGGTACCGCCCATGATCAGATATCACGTGCCTGGGTCGCCGCATTGCCCACATAGGTGCCGGGTTCAAGTTCCCTGAGCGCCTTTTTTGCAGCTTCCGGCAGTTCCAATCCGTCCACGAAACGCTCCAGATCCTCTCGCGTCACTTTTTGGCCGCGGGTCAGCTCCTTGAGTTTTTCATAGGGTCTCTCGATACCGTATCGTCTCATGACCGTCTGGATCGGCTCTGCCAGCACTTCCCAGTTTTGATCCAGATCGGACAAGAGCTGTTTTTCATTGGCTTCGAGTTTGCTTATTCCCTTCAGGACTGCCTGCAGGGCAATAGTGCTGTAGGCAAAGCCGACTCCGATGTTACGCAATACGGTGGAATCGGTGAGGTCCCGCTGCCAGCGAGAGATGGGGAGTTTTATGGCCAGGTGACCGAGCATGGCATTGGCCAGCCCCATGTTGCCCTCGGCGTTCTCAAAATCGATAGGGTTCACCTTGTGTGGCATGGTGGATGAGCCCACTTCCCCGGCCACGGTTTTCTGCTTGAAATAGCCCAGGGAGATATAGCCCCAGATATCCCGGCAGAAATCGATCACGATGGTGTTGAATCGGGCCACGCCATCGAACAGCTCGGCCATGTAATCATGGGGTTCTATCTGGATGGTATAGGGGTTCCATGAGAGCCCCAGGGACTCAACGAATGTCTTCGCGAATCCGGGCCAGTCGATCTCCGGATAAGCTGCCAGATGGGCGTTGTAATTGCCTACCGCGCCGTTGATCTTACCCAGCAATTGGATGTTCGCGACCTGATCCCGCTGACGCTGCAGGCGATAGGCGAAATTCGCCATCTCCTTACCCAGCGTGGACGGAGAGGCCGGCTGACCGTGAGTGCGGCACAACATGGGGATGTCCGCGTGTTGCCGGGCAAGCGCTTTCACGGCCTTGATGAGTTCATCCATCTGCGGCAGCAGGACCTGGCCACGGCTCTCGCGCAGCATCAGCGCATGGGAGAGATTGTTGATATCCTCCGAGGTACAGGCGAAGTGTATGAATTCGCTGACGGATTCCAGTTCCGCATTGCCCGCGATTTTCTCCTTGAGGAAATACTCCACCGCCTTCACGTCATGGTTGGTGGTGCGTTCTATGTTTTTGACCCGGTGGGCATCATCGATGGAGAAGTCTTCTACAATGGCGTTGAGAATATTATTCGCATGCTCACCCAGGGGCTTGACTTCGGCGATACCGGGATGGGAGGAAAGTGCCTGCAGCCAGCGGACCTCAACAAGCACACGGTGTCTGATCAGACCGAATTCACTGAACATGGGGCGCAGGTCCGCACTTTTGCCTGCGTAGCGGCCGTCAACCGGCGAGATTGCGGTAAGGGGGGAGAGTTCCATGGCCGTCCTGATTTCAAAAAAGTGAAATTATAACATCGCCGATCGGTGGCGCAGAGAATCTTGACCTTCCCGGGGATCCTTATCATCACCCTATGGTTGTCCCGATGCAGATATTTCCGGCGATTTCAGTTATAAATACATCCTATATTCACATTAATAAAACACTTCGTAACTTAACACTGAATTAACTAAAAGCACCTGATGCATCAGAAAAGGATGCAACCGCTGGAGGAGCGACAATGCTTGAAACCTATCGAAAACATGTGGAAGAGCGCGCGGCAGATGGCATTCCTCCGCTGCCTCTGGACGTGGAGCAAACCGCTGCCCTGGTGGATTTGTTGAAAAACCCGCCGACGGGAGAGGAGGATTACCTGCTGGATCTGATCACCAACCGTGTGCCGGCGGGTGTGGATCAGGCCGCCTACGTCAAGGCCGCCTTCCTCGCCGATATTGCCAAGGGTGCTGCGACCAGCCCCCTGATAGACCCGGTGCGGGCCATCGAGCTGCTGGCCACCATGCTGGGCGGATACAACATCACCCCCATGATCGAAGCGCTTGAGGATGAGAAACTGGCCCACGCCGCGGTCAAGGGGCTCTCCCACACCCTGCTGATGTTCGATGCCTTTCATGACGTAAAAGAGAAGGCGGACGCCGGAAACAGCCACGCAAGGGCGGTATTGCAGTCCTGGGCCGATGCGGAGTGGTTTACCAGCCGCGACCCGCTGCCGGAAAAGATCACGGTCACCGTGTTCAAGGTACCCGGAGAGACCAATACCGACGATCTGTCTCCCGCCCAGGATGCCTGGTCCCGGCCCGACATCCCGCTGCATGCCAAGGCCATGCTGAAGAACCCGCGTCCCGGTCTGGAGGGCGATCCCCTGCAAACGATCGATTCCCTGAAGGAAAAGGGCCACCCCGTGGCCTATGTGGGTGATGTGGTGGGCACCGGCTCCTCACGCAAATCCGCCACCAACTCGGTTCTCTGGCTCATGGGCGAGGATATCCCTTACATCCCCAACAAACGTGCCGGCGGCTATTGCCTGGGCGGCAAGATGGCGCCCATCTTCTTCAACACCATGGAAGACGCGGGCGCGCTGCCTGTCGAGTGCGATGTGTCGGGTATGCAGACCGGTGACGTTATCGACATACTGCCCTACGAGGGGGTGATTCGGAACCATGCCGACGGCTCTGAGGTCTGCCGTTTCCAACTTAAAACCAATGTCCTGGTGGACGAAGTACAGGCAGGCGGAAGGATACCCCTGATCATCGGCCGGGGACTGACGGAAAGGGCGAGAGAAGCCTTGGGAATGGGGCCATCCGAGACCTTCAAGCGACCCGTCTCCGCAGCAGGCGGTACCAAGGGCTTCACCCTGGCGCAGAAAATGGTTGGCAAGGCCTGCGGCGTGGCAGGGGTTCATCCCGGCAGCTACTGCGAGCCGAAGATGACCACCGTCGGGTCTCAGGACACCACCGGGCCCATGACCCGGGACGAATTGAAGGACCTGGCCTGTCTGGGATTTTCGGCGGACCTGGTGATGCAGTCCTTCTGCCATACCGCCGCCTATCCGAAGCCGGTGGATATAAAGACCCACCACACACTGCCCGATTTTATCTCTTCCCGGGGCGGTGTGTCGCTGCGGCCGGGCGACGGCATTATCCACTCCTGGCTCAATCGTATGCTGATGCCGGACACCGTCGGCACCGGCGGTGACTCCCATACCCGTTTTCCCCTGGGTATCTCGTTCCCGGCGGGGTCCGGACTGGTCGCCTTTGGGGCGGCCACCGGGGTTATGCCCCTGGACATGCCGGAATCCGTTCTGGTGCGATTCAGTGGAGAGATGCAGCCGGGCATCACCCTGCGGGACCTGGTGAATGCCATCCCCTATCAGGCGATTCAGGACGGTCTGCTCACCGTGGCCAAGGAGGGTAAGAAGAACATCTTTTCCGGCCGTATCCTGGAGATAGAGGGATTGCCCCAGCTCAAGGCCGAACAGGCCTTCGAACTGTCCGATGCCTCTGCGGAGCGATCTGCCGCGGCCTGCACCATCAAACTGGATGAGGCGCCGATAAGGGAATACCTCAGTTCCAATATAACCCTGCTGAAGTGGATGATAGCCAACGGATACGAGGATCCCCGGACCCTGGAGCGGCGCGTCGCCAACATGCAGCATTGGCTGGAGAACCCTGAACTGCT
>JAHEHQ010000097.1 GCA_024644505.1 Gammaproteobacteria bacterium | reverse complement strand
TGCTGGTCACCTTCTTCTCCGCCAGCCAGGATATCGTGGTAGATGCCTACCGCCGTGAGGCCCTGTCGGACACTGAGCAGGGGCTGGGCGCCTCGTTGTATGTCAACGGCTACCGGGTGGGCATGCTGCTGGCCACCGGGGGTGGGCTGATCATGGCGGATTTCATGCCCTTTTCCATGGTCTATGGACTGATGGCGGGGATCATGCTGGTGGGTGTGGCCACCACCCTGATGGCACCTGAACCGACCGCCTCCGAGGGAAAGCCGAAGACCCTGGCGGAGGCCGTCATACACCCTTTTGTGGAGTATTTCAGGCGCACCGATGCGGTCTCGATATTATTGTTCATCCTGCTCTACAAGATCGGCGACACCATGGCGTCGCACATGACCGTTCCCTTCTATCTGGACATGGGGTTTTCCAACACCGAGATAGGCACGGTGGTCAAACTGTTCGGTTTCTCGGCCACGGTTGCGGGGGGACTGGCGGGAGGCATACTGATTCTGCGCCTGGGGATCTATCCCGCCCTGATGGGTTTCGGTGTACTCCAGGGGCTCTCCACCGCAGGGTTCGCTCTGCTGGCCGTGCTGGGTGACAGCCTGCCGGGTCTCGCGGCGGTGATCGCCTTCGAGAACTTCAGCGGCGGCATGGGCACGGCGGCCTTCATCGCCTTCATGGCGAGCATGACCAACAGGCGTTTTTCCGCCACCCAGTACGCGCTGCTGTCCAGCCTCATGGGGGTGCCCCGTGTGATTGCCGCCGCGCCGACGGGTTACCTGGCAGCGGCGTTCGGTTGGGTGGAGTTTTTCCTGTTTTGCGCCCTGATCGCGATACCGGGCCTGCTGCTGCTGCGCCGGTTGCACCGGCGCGGTTCCGACTTCAGGCGGGAACCGGCAGCCTGATGGATATCCTGGTCCCTTACCTGAGCGCATTTCTCGTCGGCCTCCTGGGAGGCGTTCACTGTGTGGGTATGTGCGGCGGCATCGTCGGCGCACTGACCTTCGGACTGGCCGAAGAGAGGCGTGACCGGCTGGGTTCGATGATGCCCTACCAGCTTGCCTACAACCTGGGGCGCATCACCAGTTACAGCATTGCCGGGGCCATTATGGGCGCCCTGGGTCTGCTGATCGTTCAGTTCATGCCGGTGTACTACGCCCAGCGCGCGCTGCTGGCGGTGGCCGGGTTGTTCATGGTGCTGATGGGACTCTACCTGGCCGGCTGGTGGATGCTGCTGGGTCACCTGGAACGTGCCGGTGGGGCAGTCTGGAGGCGTATGGAACCGCTCGGCAGGCGTCTCCTGCCGGTGCGCACACCGGTGCAGGCCCTGGGCGTGGGCCTGATCTGGGGTTGGATTCCCTGTGGACTGGTCTACAGTATGCTGGTCACCGCCGTCGCTTCCGGCAGTGCTCTCAAGGGTGCCGGGCTGATGCTCGCATTCGCCCTGGGGACGCTGCCCAACCTGCTGGTTATCGGGGCCATGGCCGGCGCAGCCGCCAGGCTTTCCCGCTCCGGAATGTTCCGGCAGTTGGCAGGGGGCACCGTCATCCTGTTCGGGCTCTATACGCTCTGGCAGGCGATCTGATTTAAACCCGTGTTTCGCAAGCTCAACACAGGCTACGATTTTGAGGTGATTGCTATTATCGTAGCCTGCGTTGAGGGACGAAACGCGGGTTACAAGGGTTGAGATTGCTTGACGCTGCGTTGGCCCGGGTGGAGAATTGAATGTTTTGGGTTCCCACAGCCGGAGGCTGTCCGCATTGACGAGCGTAAGCAAACCGCTGGTAAAGGTACGGAACCTCCACTTTTCCCGTGGCGACAAGGTTATTTTTGAAGGTGTGGACCTGGATATCCAGCGGGGCTGGATCACGGCCATCATGGGCCCCAGCGGCACCGGCAAGACGACCCTGTTGAAGCTGATAGGCGGCCAGCTGCGGCCGGACTCGGGCACCATCGAGGTCGATGGTATGGATGTGCACCGGTTGGGAACCCGGGACCTCTACCAGCTGCGTAAGCGCATGGGCATGCTGTTCCAGAGCGGGGCGTTGCTCACCGATATCAGCGTATTCGACAATGTGGCCTACCCGCTGCGGGAGCATACCGGGCTCCCGGAAACCATGATTCACAAGCTGGTGCTGCTCAAGCTCGAGGCGGTGGGGCTGCGGGGGGCGCGGGATCTGATGCCCGGAGCGCTTTCCGGCGGCATGGCCCGGCGGGTGGCGCTGGCCAGGGCGATGGCCCTGGATCCCATGATGATCATGTACGACGAACCCTTCACCGGTCAGGATCCGATCTCCCTGGGCGTGCTGGTCAAGCTGATCGGTTCACTCAACGACGCCAGCCGCCTGACCAGCATCGTCGTGTCCCACGACGTCGGGGAGACTGCCCAGATAGCGGATTACATCTACGTGATCTCCCGGGGCAAGGTGGTCGACCAGGGCATGCCGGAACAGATGATGACATCCGACGCACCCTGGACCCGCCAGTTCATGAAGGGGCTCCCCGACGGTCCGGCGCCCTTCCACTACCCGGCGGCGGAACTGGAAAAGGATCTGATGGGCCACTGATGAAGACTTTCTCGTGCTCTGTGGCGGAAAGAAAAGGCGAACAGCCGTGTTAGATGCGCTTGCCAGGCTCGGGCGCATCGGTATCGGCATACTGGGGCATATAGGCCGCGGGCACCTGCTGTTGCTCAGCATCCTCGGCGGAATCCCGGCCCTGTTCCGCCGGCCCCGGCTGCTGGTGGACCAGATCTATGCCGTCGGCGTCCTGTCCATGCTCATTATCGCCGTGTCCGGCACATTCGTCGGCATGGTGCTCGGTCTGCAGGGCTATTACATTCTCTCCCAGTTTGGCGCCGAACAGACCCTGGGGGTCATGGTGGCGGCCTCCCTGGTGCGCGAACTGGGGCCGGTGGTGGCGGCGCTGCTGTTTGCCGGACGCGCCGGTTCCGCGTTGACCGCGGAGATCGGCCTGATGGGGGCCACCGAACAGCTGTCCGGGCTGGAGATGATGGCGGTCAATCCCGTCAAACGCATTCTGGCCCCCAGGTTTCTCGCCGGCCTGATCTCCATGCCCCTGCTGGCCGCCATCTTCAGTGCCCTGGGCGTCATGGGGGGCTATTTCGTGGGCGTGGGGCTGCTGGGCGTGGACGACGGCGCCTTCTGGTCCCAGATGCAGGCCAAGATCGACCTGCACGAGGATGTCTACAACGGCGTGATCAAGAGTCTGGTATTCGGGCTGGTCTGCACCTGGATTGCCCTGTTCCAGGGCTATTATGCCACGCCGACTTCGGAAGGGGTGAGCCGTGCCACGACCCGTACCGTGGTACACTCTTCCCTCGCCGTTTTGGGGCTGGATTTTATCCTGACCGCACTCATGTTTGGAGACTGATCGAATGAGCCGCAGCAGGTCCTTGGAGATACTGGTTGGCAGTTTCATGGCAGCGGGTTTCGTCGCGCTGTTTTTTCTCGCAATGCAGGTGAGCAACCTGAGCTCTGCCTCAACCGGAGAGGGTTATCTGGTGGCTGCCCGCTTCGACAACATCGGGAGCCTCAAGGTGCGCTCGCCGGTGACCATGGCGGGCGTCCGGGTCGGCCGGGTCCATGGCATAGAGTACGACTCCGAGACCTACGAGGCGGTGGTCAGCCTGCGCATCGAAAGCCGGTTCGACAAGATACCCGACGACTCCTTCGCCAAGATATTTACCGCCGGTCTGTTGGGAGAACAGTATGTGGGCCTGGACCCGGGGGGAAGCGACCTGTATCTGAAAGAGGGTGACCAGATCAGCCTCACCCAGCCGGCCCTGGTGCTCGAGGAGATCATCGGGCAGTTCCTGTTCAGCAAGGCCCAGGAGGGAGAGTCCAAATGAGTAACCGGTGGATGCTTGTCCTGCTGTCGCTGCTGGCCTTCGGAACCCCCGCTTCTGCGGATCTGGTGGAAGACCCCTTGATGTTCGTGAAGTCCACCGCCGATCAGGTGCTCTCGGAAGTCTCGAGCCGCAAGTCTGAACTCACGGCCGAGCCGGCGAAGATCTATGAGCTGGTGGACCAGGTGATTCTGCCCCGGTTCGACTTTGTTCGCATGTCCCGACTGGTACTGGGTAAAAACTGGAAGAGGGCGACGCCGGAGCAGCAACAGGCCTTTGTCAGGGAGTTTCAGGAACTGCTCATCCGCACCTATGCGACGGCGCTGCTCAACTACTCCGGGCAGGAGATCGTCTATCTGCCGGTACGGGCAGGGAAGGACGTCAGGGACGTGGTCGTCAATACCCAGGTGCGGGACGTGGGTGCGCCGGCAATACCCGTCGATTACCGGCTCATGATGTCCGACAACGGCTGGAAGGTCTATGACGTCTCCATCGACAGCATCAGCCTGGTCTCCAACTACCGCTCCAGCTTTGCCTCCCAGATCCGGCGCTACAAGATAGACGGCCTGATCGCGAAACTCGAGAAATTGAATCAGCGGGGCGGGTAGTTGGTTGAGCCCGATATCAGTCTGCAGCCTGATGGGAGCCTGCGTGTCTCCGGAGACCTGGTATTCGGCACGGTTGCCGTGCTTCTGAACCGGGGGATCGGCCTGCTGGATCGCAGCGACCGGCATATTATCGATCTCAGCGACGTGGAGCATTGCGACAGCGCCGGGCTGGCGCTGCTTCTGGAATGGCTGGATTACGGCAGATCGAAGTCGTTTGAAGTGAGCTTCAGGGGGCTGCCACCGGGGCTGCTGCGGATTGCGGGGCTGAGCAATGCGACCGGCCTGTTGTCGGTGGCAGCGGATTGAAAAAATACACCATCCGGGGGCCTCTTCCGGGCAGCCGGAACAGGCCCTGGAAATTCTTTGTGACACGCTGATCCCATGGATAAACTGATAATCAGCGGTGGCGGCCCACTGTCGGGTGAGGTGCGCATCGCCGGCGCAAAGAATGCGGCCCTGCCGATTCTTGCGGCCACCCTGCTTGCCGACGGCCCCATGACCATCAGCAACGTCCCCCATCTCCATGACATCACCACGACCATGGAACTGCTGGGCCGCATGGGGGTGCATCTTTCGGTGGACGAAAAGATGCACATCGAGGTGAATACCGACACCATCCGGGATTTTTACGCCCCCTATGAGCTGGTCAAGACCATGCGGGCCTCGATTCTGGTGCTTGGACCGCTGCTGGCCCGCTTTGGTCGTGCGGAGGTTTCCCTGCCGGGGGGGTGCGCCATCGGCTCCCGTCCTGTAAACCTGCATATCGATGGCCTGCGGGCCATGGGGGCCGAAGTCGAGGTCCGCGGCGGGTATATCCATGCCAGCTCAAAACGTCTGAAGGCCGCGCGGCTGGTGCTGGACGTGGTAACGGTGACCGGGACCGAAAACCTGATGATGGCGGCGGCCCTGGCCGACGGGGAGACCCTGATCGAAAACGCAGCGAGGGAACCCGAGGTGGTGGACCTGGCGGACTGCCTCAACAGCATGGGCGCCAGAATCCGGGGAGCCGGCACCGATCTCATCAGAATCGAAGGGGTGGAGAGCCTGTCGGGGACGAATTACGAGGTGATGCCCGATCGTATAGAAACCGGGACCTACCTGGTGGCGGCCGCGCTTACCGGCGGCAGGATTCTTATCAGGGACACCCGGCCGCCACTGGTGGATGCGGTGCTGCACAAGCTGCGGGAGTCGGGAGCGCAGATCGAAACGGGAGAAGACTGGATCAGCCTGGACATGAAGGGCGGCAGGCCCAGGTCCGTGGATATTCATACGGCACCCTATCCGGCCTTTCCGACGGATATGCAGGCCCAGTTCATGGCGCTCAATGCCGTGGCCGAGGGGGTGGGTATGATCACCGAAACGGTGTTCGAAAACCGCTTCATGCATGTCCAGGAGATGCAGCGTATGGGCGCGGACATTCGCCTGGAGGGCAACACGGCGATATGCCGTGGCGTCCCGCGCCTCAACGGCGCCCCCGTGATGGCCACCGATCTGAGGGCCTCTGCGAGCCTGGTGCTGGCGGGGCTGGTGGCCGATGGGGACACCGTGGTGGATCGCATCTACCATATCGACAGGGGATACGAGAACATCGAAGAAAAGCTTGCCAGCCTCGGTGCCCGGATTCAACGCATGCCGAGCTGATCCGAACCCCGGGTCCTCTCCCCATCCATACAGGCGCAACCGGTATGAACCTGATCCAGGTCCAGAAAGAACCCATCGATATCAGCGTCATTCAGGATGAGCTGCGGGCGGAGAACCCGGCCATCGGAGCGTTGGTGACCTTCGTCGGCCTGATGCGGGACATGAACGACGGAGATTACGTGGCGACCATGACCCTGGAACATTATCCGGGGATGACCGAGAAGGCGCTGGAGCGTATCGTCCGGGAGGCGCAGCAGCGCTGGGACCTCCTGGGTGTAAGGGTGGTCCACCGTGTCGGCGAGCTGCAGCCCCTCGACCCCATCGTGGTGGTGGCGGTGGCAAGCGCCCATCGTGGAGAGGCCTTTCGTGCCTGCGAGTTTCTGATCGACTACCTCAAGACCCGGGCGCCTTTCTGGAAAAAGGAACGAACCCCTGAAGGTGAGCGCTGGGTCGATGCCCGGCACAGCGATATCGAGGCGGAGAGGCGTTGGTCGGATGGGGATGACAGTCCCGGTTGAGTATTGGCCGAATGAATTCGGCCCTATATACCGCCGTAGGGTCGAATTTATTCGACCAATTCGACTACATACCGCCGTCGGGTCGAATTCATTCGACCAATTCGACTGAAATCGTGGAGTGCAACCCGCATGCACAGTGCCCATCCCCCACCACTCAAGCTCGCCTGGACCGTCTGGGGTCTGGGGGCGATGCTCTATCTGATCGGTTTCTACCAGCGGGTGGCGCCGGGGGTCATCACCAATGAGTTGATGTCGGATTTCGCCCTCAATGCCACCGCATTGGGAAATCTGTCGGCATTCTATTTCTACAGCTATGTCGCCATGCAGGTGCCCACCGGACTGCTGGCGGACCACTGGGGGCCCCGCAGACTCCTGACATTGGGTGCCGCCGTCGCCGCTCTCGGCACCCTGGTGTTCGGCATGGCCCAGGACATCACCTGGGCCGGGGCGGGGCGCCTGCTGGTCGGCGGTTCGGTGGCCGTGGCGTTCGTCGGCATGCTCAAGCTGGCAGGCCACTGGCTGCCCCCGCGCCAGTATGCCCTGGCCTCCGGCATGGCCCTGTTCTGCGGTATCATCGGGGCGGTCTTTGCCGGTGTGCCCCTGCGCCTTCTGGTGGACGCCTTTGGCTGGCGCCCCATCATGCTGGGCTCGGCCCTGGTGACTGGTGCCGTGGCAGTGGGGATCTGGCTGCTGGTGCGTGACGATCCCACCGAGAAAGGCTATGCCAGTCACGCCGCGGTCCACGAAGACGACCCCCATCAGCCGGCCGGAAGTGTGCTCTCGGGCATACGCAGGGTGCTGCAATACCGCAACACCTGGCTCCTGTATCTGATCCCCGGCGGCGTGGTCGGCAGCGTGCTCACCTTTGCGGGGCTCTGGGGCGTACCCTTTCTGACCACCCACTACGGGATGGAGAAGACCGAGGCCGCGGCGGTCGGTTCCGCGCTGCTCGTGGCCTGGGCCGTGGGCGGGCCCGTGTTCGGCTGGCTGTCGGATCACCTGGGGCACCGAAAGCCGCTCTATGTTCTCGGTTGTCTGGTGCAACTGGTGGCCTGGTCCGTCGTCGTGCTTGTACCTGGGCTGCCCTACTGGCTGCTGGTGGTGCTTCTGGTCCTCGCCGGCTTTTTCTCCGGCAACATGATCATCGGCTTCGCGTTCGCCCGGGAGTCGGCGCCCGCGCGCCTGGCGGGGACGGTCTCGGGGGTGGTCAACATGGGCGTTATGATGGGGCCGATGCTGCTTCAGCCTGCGGTCGGATGGATGCTCGACCTGGGGTGGCAGGGCGGTATGGCGGACGGGGTGCGCCTCTACGGGCTGGAGGCCTATCGCAACGGCTTTGGGTTGATGCTGTGCTGGCTCGCGCTCTCGCTGCTGTTGATCCTGTTTACCCATGAGACCCACTGCCGGCAGCAGGTGTAGCGGGTCAACCTGATTCAGACGCTACTCCGACAGGTTTGCCACCCGGCCCGTGACGTACATGGTGAGCAGCACGGAGCCGGCGAAGGCGTAGAGCCCGTAGTGCATCTCCACACTGGCGATTGCCCCCAGCTTTACCGCAACCACCAGGACGGCCACCACGAATACGTCGAGCATCGACCACTTGCCGTACAGGTGCATCCAGTGGAGATACTTTTTCACCCTTGCGTCGCTGGCCTGGACGCTGCTCACGAGGATATAGAGGACCACCAGTTTCAGGATGGGAATGAGAACACTGAAACAGGCGAGGATCAGGAATATGAAGTACTGTCCCTCTTCGAGCAGCTCGATGATCCCGGAGAGGACCGAAAAGGTGTTGTCGATAAGCACAAACTTGTGCAGGGTGATGATGGGCGCCACCAGCCCGACACCCAGCAGGATCGCCGCGCCGGCGATGAGCAGCTTCAGCAGCCGGGCGGTACGCGGATACTTCTCGGGAATCAAGATTTCCCGCCCCCGCTTGGCGCCGGCCGGGCTGTCGCCGAGCTCGCGCCGATGACTATAATGACCCGGTGCATGG
>JAHEHQ010000444.1 GCA_024644505.1 Gammaproteobacteria bacterium | reverse complement strand
GGCCGGGTTCGTAGTCGGCATCCACGATCCTGCCGAGCTGCAGCTTCAAAGCGGACTCCCATTGATGCACGACAAAGGCGGCGGAATAGATCGCGCCGCCGATTAGGATAACGGCTAACGCTATGACACCCATTTTTCCCTGATTCATCAGCGCGTCCTCCTGCTTCTGCTGTCATCCCTCGGCCTGGTGTCCTGCTGTCGCTGAGCGGGCTCCGACGTCGTGGAGTAGCCGCGTGAGGAAGCCCCCGGCTGACCTTCAATCAGCTTGTCCAGGGGCAGATACATCAGGCTGTTTCCGTCCTTGGTATCCATCATTACCTTGTTGGTGTTGGCAAGTACATTTTCCACCGTCTCGAGATAGAGGCGGTTCCTGGTCACCTCGGGGGCTTGCTCGTACTGTTTAAGCACGGCCAGGAAGCGGGAGGTCTCACCCTCGGCTTGGGCGATTACCCGTGACTTGTAGGCTTTGGCATCCTCTACCCTTCGGGCCGCGCCGCCGCGCGCTTTGGGGACGATCTCGTTGGCATAGGCCTCGGCCTGGTTTTCCTGCTTCTCCTTGTCCTCCCGGGCCTTGATGGCGTCGTCGAACGCCCCTTTAACCGCTTCCGGCGGCTTGGCGGGCTGGGTGTTCACACTGGTGACCTCCAGCCCCGTCTTGTAGAGATTGATGGTCTCCTGAATGCTGGCCCGGATCTGTGCACCGATCGAGCTTCGCCCTTCCGTGAGAATGAAATCCAGGTTGCTTTTGCCGATGGTTTCACGCACCGCAGTCTCGGTGGCGTCGCGCAGGGTCTTTTCCGGATTCTGGTCCTGAAACAGGTAATCCGCGGCATCCTGGATGCGGGCCTGGACCGTCAGCTCGATGTCGACGATGTTCTCGTCCCGGGTCAGCATCGTCGCCCCGTGCCTGAAGGAGGATATCTGATCCACATTGACCTTCACCACCTCGTCAACAATGGGGATGAGGGTATTGAGTCCAGGCTGGGTGATGTCCTTGAACGCGCCGAAACGCATCACCACCCCCCGTTCGGCAGGAGCTACAGTGTAAAAGCTCTTGTAACCAAGAAACAGCAACAGCAGGACTCCGACGATGGCAACCACCCCCTTGAATCCAGGGGATCCCGGCCCGGGTATGGGGCTTCCGGAATTGCCGCCGCTGCCGGAGGAGCCTCGCTTGCCTCCGAAAAGGCCGCCCAGCTTATCCTGCATCTTCTTTACGACTTCATCCAGGTCCGGTGGACCCTGATTGTCGCCTTTTCCGCTCCAGGGATCCTTATTTCCACCCCCCGGTTCATTCCAGGCCATTAGGTACTCCAGTGTTCTTCAGTTGAATTTACTCCCGCCAAATAGTGGCGGAAAGGGCGATTTTATGGGTGTCAGACCTCATGAGCAAGCCTTATAAAGCATCAGGCTATTATGCATTTCTCCAAATCCGACTCGGTCTGCATCAGTCGTTCAAAGGATTTCCGGGGCAATTCCACCTGTATTTCCCAGCCGCCCTGTTCTGTGATCTGCTCCGAACGCACATTTCCCAGCTGGAACAGCCTAGCCCGCAGACGTCCGTCCTGGGGCTTCAGTCTCATCAACTTTTGGACCTGCTCCTGATGGAAAAATTCACTCAGTGCCTGTAGCAGGAGATTCGCACCCTCCCCGGATTTTGCGGAAAGCCAGATGCGACGGGGCAGGCCATCTTCCCCCCGTTCGATCCTGGGCGGTTCCTGATCCATCAGGTCGATCTTGTTGAAGATCTCGATCTGCGGCTTCTGATCGGCACCTATCTGGCGCAGCACATCATTGACTTCGGTGGCGCACACCGCGCGCTGGGGACTTGCCGCATCCACTATATGCAGCAGAAGGGCCGCCTCTGTGGTTTCCTGCAGCGTCGATCTGAACGCAGCCACCAGTTCGTGAGGCAGTTGGGAGATAAATCCCACCGTGTCGGCCAGGACCAGGTATGCATCACCGGGCAGCTCCACCCGCCTCAGGGTCGGATCAAGGGTGGCAAAAAGCTGATCGGCGGCATAGATCCCGGCCTCCGTGAGCAGATTGAAAAGTGTGGATTTTCCCGCGTTCGTATAGCCAACCAGGGATACGGTGGGCACCTCCGCCCTGTCCCTTGCCCTTCGACCCTGGTTTCGCTGGCTCTCCACCTTGTCCAAACGCCGGCGAATCCGCGCAATCCGTCCATTGATCAGGCGTCTGTCAGTCTCCAGCTGAGTTTCGCCGGGACCGCGCAGGCCGATGCCGCCCTTCTGCCGTTCCAGGTGTGTCCACCCCCTCACAAGCCGGGTGGAGATGTGCCTCAGCTGTGCCAGCTCCACCTGAAGCTTGCCCTCGAAGGACCTCGCCCGCTGGGCGAAAATATCCAGTATCAGGCCTGTACGGTCCACTACACGACAGTGAAACTCCTGCTCCAGATTGCGTTCCTGACTGGGGGACAGGGTATGATTGAAAATCACCAGTTCGGCCTGTTCGGCGCCGATGGCGGATTTCACCTCATCCGCCTTACCCCGGCCGATGTACAGACGGGGATCGGGGGTTTTCCTACTCCCGAAAATCAGTGCGACCGCACGTGCTCCCGCCGAAGCGGCAAGTTCCCTGAATTCAGAAAGCTCTTCCGGATCCGGCCCCACTCCGACATCGACATGTACCAGGACGGCCCTTTCCC
>JAHEHQ010000096.1 GCA_024644505.1 Gammaproteobacteria bacterium | reverse complement strand
CATCACCGCACTGCTGCCGTTTGCCGAGACATCGAAGATCCTCCAGCCATCCCTTGAGGGATAAAAGCGGAATTTCAGCCGGGACGGGTAACTGCCGGGATTCATAACCGCCACGTCGACAGTGACCTCATTGTCGCGGCCCTGCCTGGGACGCCCGACCCGAACCTGCTGCCCCCCAAAACCACCAAGACGCTGGGCCAGTGTACCGAGGAACATCTGCTGCAGCTGGCCCTCGAATTCCCGGCGCTGCTGCGGTGTCATTTCCTGCCAAAGTCTCCCGCCGGCCCAACGGGCCATATAGTCAAAATCAAAATAGGGGGCGATCTCATGATCGAGAAAGGCGGCAATCTGCCTGCTGCCGGGACGCTCCTCACTGCCCATGAAGGCAATGAGCTTCTGCAATCCCTGTTTCAGGATCATCGCCGGTCCAGGCACCTGCACTTGCCGTGCATCGGCTGGGGGAGCGGCCCCGATGGGATAGTACGGCTGAGCGGAAACCAATCCGCTGCATCCAACCACAAGACCGAAAACAAGAGCAAGTTTGCCCTTCATATAACCTCCTCATTATCAAATGTCATCCAGGTAACCCCAACGGAGCTTCCCTGCATTTTTCTCCATACGCCGATGGAGAATTTCAGATTGCCAGGAGAGGTAGAGAATCTCAACAGAAAATCAATGGATAAATAGACCATGATCCCCGTCCGTATACATCAACTCTATGCGCACATCGGAAACTTCGATCGATTGTTTGAGTTATATCAGTAGCCGGAAATGGTGTAGTGGAGTATCTTACCGAATACTGATTTACAGGCAGGCAGTGGTCTGCGTAACGGCGCAATAACCCAGCATTACAGTCGATTATGGGTCTGCATCCGATATCAGAAGTTAAAGCTCTTTCCGCGACGGAGGACTATCCATGACGGAAGTAATTGCAACCAACCAGACCATTCTGGTGGTAGGGGGCGGAATCAGCGGTCTGACCGCCGCCCTGGAAGCCGCCGAGACCGGAAAACAGGTTGTGCTGGTTGAGAAACGTCCTTTTGTAGGCGGGCGTATCACCCAGCTCTACAAATATTTTCCGAAACTCTGTTTCCCAACCTGTGGCCTAGAGATCAACCAGCGACGGGCCAAGATGAACCCCAACCTCACCATTATTAGCATGGCTGAGGTGACCGAGGTCCAGGGTGAAGCCGGCGATTACAGTGCAACCATCAAGATCAGCCCCCGTTACGTCAACGAGAACTGCACCGGCTGCGGTGACTGCACCCGCGCGGTGGAGGCCGAGTTCGACAATGAATTCAACTACGGCCTGGGCGGTATGAGCAAACGCAAGGGTGCCTATCTGCCTCACAAGATGGCCCATCCCCAGCGTTATGTCCTGGACCCCCGCATCATTGGCACGGAAGACGCGGACAAGGCCAAGGCGGCGTGCAAGGTCAATGCCATCGACCTGGAGATGCAGGAAGAGACCCTGACCTTCAAGGCCGGCGCGATCGTCTGGGCCACCGGCTGGCGACCCTATGACGCCAACAAGATACAACCCTACGGCTACGATCGGTTCGCAAACGTCATAACGAACGTCGAGTTCGAGCGCATGGCTGATCCCCAGGGCCCCACTGGCGGCAAGCTGCTGCGTCCCTCCGACGGCAAGGAGGCAAAGCATGTCGCCTTCATCCAGTGCGCGGGTTCCAGGGACCACAACCACCTGCTGCACTGTTCGCGCATCTGCTGCATGGCAACCCTGAAACAGACCCACTTCGTGCAGGACGCCTGGGGCGACGACGGCAAGTCGACCATCTATTACATCGACATCCGCGCCATCGACCGCTTCGAGGATTTCTACACGCGGGTGAAGAACAATCCAAACGTCTCTTTCATCAAGTCCAAGGTGGCTTCCATTACCGAGAACAGCGAAAACGGCAACCCCGTATTACACGGCGTGGACGTGGAAAGTTACAACCGGGACGGAAACGGCGGCTATGACCGTTATGCCACTGAGTACGACCTGGTGGTTCTGGCGGTCGGCATGGAGCCCAGTGTCGACAAGGGCACCTTTCCGGTCGACATCAGTATCAACGAGGAGGGCTTTATAGAGCCCGCACCCGAAAACGGCGGGGTGTTCGCCGCAGGCTGTGCCTCCGATGCCCTGGACGTGAACCGTGCCGTCCAGCAGGCCACCGGGGCCGCGCTGCGCGCCATCCAGGTAGTGAACCGCGTCGCTGGAACGGAGGGTCAATAACGTGGCTGACGAAAAAAAATTCGCCGGGTATATCTGCACCGGCTGTGGCATCGGCGAACGACTCGACGCCGGGCAACTGGAAACCATCGCGACCCGGGACGGCAAGATGCAGTCCTGCAGGCAGCACGAGATGTTGTGCAGCAAAGAGGGCGTACAGACGATCCGGGATGACATTGCCAACGAAGGCGTCACCCATATTATGATCGCCGCCTGCTCCCGCCGCGCCAAGGTCGAGGCCTTCAATTTCACCGAGGTCGCCATGTCCCGCGCCAACCTGCGTGAAGGCGTGATCTGGGTACGCCCGGACACCGATGAAAATCGGGAGACCACTCAGGAGATGGCGGACGACTACATTCGCATGGCCTGTGCCGAGGTCAAATTCATGACCCAGCCCACCGGCTCCGGAGAGCAGGAGTTGAACAAGCAGATCCTGGTCGTGGGCGGCGGCATTACGGGCATGACCGCGGCGCTGGAAACAGCGGCAGCAGGCTACCCGGTGCATATCGTCGAGAAGAGCGGCGTCCTGGGTGGACATGCCGGCGGATACTACAAGTCGATTCCCACCCGCTCCCCCTATGCCGAACCCCAGGATACCGGGATCAGCCAGATGATTGCGGATGTCGAGGCAAACGACAGCATCACGGTTCATCTCAACAGCACCCTCGCCAGGACCGAGGGCGCACCGGGCCGGTTCAATGCGGAGATCGCCACCGAGTCCGGCAGTTCCGAGACCCTCTCTTTCGGCGCCATCATCCAGGCCACCGGGTTCAAGCTATACGATCCCAGCGCCCTGCCCCAGTATGCTTACGACAAGAGCGCCGACGTCGTTACCAACGAGGAGCTCGAAGGCCTGGTCATGCAGGCCGACGGCGGTCCCATCAAGCGGCCCTCCGACGGTAAAGCGGTGGAATCGGTGGCCTTTGTCCAGAACGTGGGGCAGAACTCCACGGAAGAGAACGAGCTGCCCTATCACTCCGGGATAGGCGACATGATCGCCATCAAGCAGGCGATGTATTTCAAGGAGCTCAACGGCAACTGCGATACCACCATCCTGTTCGACAATCTGCGCACTCCGGGTGCGGCAGGCGAGGACTTCTACCGCGCCGGCCAGCAGAAGATGATCACCTTTTCCAAGGGTGCGGTAACCGAAGTGGTTCCCGGCAGCACCCTGGAGGTTAAATTCAAGGACCTGATTCTGAACGACGACGCGACCATGCAATGTGACCTGGTGGTGCTGGACGTGGGCATGATGCCCAACACCGGCCCGGACCCGTACGCCCAACTCGCCGTTGAAGAGGCAGAGGACGAGGCGGAGAAGGAAAAGGCCAGGGCCTTGCTTGAAAACGCCCCGCCATCCATTCTCAACCTGGAATATCGTCAGGGGACGGATCTGCCGCACCTGAAGTACGGTTTCACGGACTCCCACTTCATCTGCTTCCCATACGAGACACGCCGTACGGGCATCTATGCCGCGGGACCGACGCGACGACCCATGGATATGCGCCAGGCCGCCGATGACGCCGCCGGTGCCGCCATGAAGGCGATCCAGGCCGCGGAGAATGCGGGCAAGGGCCGCGCCGCGCACCCGAGATCCGGCGATCTCTCCTTTCCCAGCTTCCGCAAGGAGGGATGCACCCAGTGCAAACGCTGCACGGTGGAATGCCCGTTCGGTGCCATAAACGAGGACGAGAAACGCTACCCGATCTTCAACGAGGCGCGCTGCCGCCGTTGCGGAACCTGCATGGGCGCCTGCCCGGTACGCGTGATCTCGTTCGAGAACTACTCCGTGGACACCGTGGGCCAGCAGATCAAAAACGTTGAGGTCCCCGAAGAATGGGATGAGAAGCCCCGCATCCTGGTGCTTGCTTGTGAGAACGACGCCTATCCGGCGCTGGATCAGTCGGCCATGAACGGGGTGGAGATCACCCAGTGGGCCCGGGTCGTACCGGTGCGCTGCCTGGGTTCGATAAGCCTCTCGTGGATCACCGACTCCCTGAACAACGGCTACGACGGCATCGTGCTGATGGGGTGCCAGAAGGGCGAGGATTATCAGTGTCATTTCGTCAAGGGCTCGGAGATGGGCCTGGAGCGCATGAGCAAGGTGGGCGACACCCTCCAGACTCTCAACCTGGAACCGGAACGTGTTGCCTCCTATGAGGTCGCCATCACCGACATCCAGCGTGCGCCCAAACTGATCAACGACATGGCCGAGACGGTGCAGAATATCGGCATGAGTCCGTTCAAGTTCTGAGGCTCGGGAACGGTTGGAATTCAACAGCTTTTTGTGGGGTGGATTCGGTTCTGAGGCCAGACTACCCTACAAAGGGGACTAAACATGACTGAATTGAATACCGCAATGATCGAACAGTATCGCAACAGCTTCCTCCAGGAGGTTGAGGCGAATGTGGAAGAGGGCGAATGGGTCAAGATGTGCATGCAGTGCGGTGTCTGCGCAGGCTCCTGCCCCCTCGGCAATGCCTGGGAGCATCCGCCCCAGGAGATCTTCATGATGATCCGCGCCGGCAAACGGGAAGCCGTGCTGAGTTCGGACTCCATGTGGATGTGCACCTCCTGCTACAACTGCATCTCCCGCTGCCCCAGGGGACTGCCCATCACCCACATCATGCATGGTCTCGCCCACTATGCCCAGCGCCTGGGCCTGGTGCCGAAGAATCAGCCGACCCAGCGGTTTGCCCAGATGTTCTGGCAGAACCTGAACAAGAAAGGCCGGGTCAACGAGTTGAAACTGGGTCTGAGCCTCTATTTCATGAACGGCTTCGGTGAAGGCGTCAAAACCTCGCTGAAAATGAAAGACATAGGTCTGGGCATGCTCAAAACGAAGCGCATGGCCGTCACCGAGGCGTTCGGCGGCCACGGCGTCAAAGACCTTAGCGGCTTCCAGAAGATCATGAAGAAGGCTCATGAACTGGAAGATGCCCGCATCCAGAAAAGCGGTAACTGAGAGGAACCACAATGGCTAAGAAAGAGTACTCCTTCTATCCCGGGTGTTCCTCCCAGCAAGGTGCATCCTCGTCCAATATGCAGAAATCCGTCGAGACCATGTGCGAGGAACTCGATGTCACGCTCAACCAGATACCGGACTGGAACTGCTGCGCCGCCTCCATCGGCTACGGCGGCGGCGGAGAACTGCCGCGCCTGACCCTGTCGGCCCGCAATATCGCTTTGTCCGAACAGCACAACACGGGTCAAGACATCGTCGCCACCTGTGCCGCCTGCTGGCTGGCCACCCGGGAGGCCGCGGAGCGCTTCCATGAAGACGACGGGCTGATGGCAGAGACCAACCAGGCGCTGGCCGAGGCAGGTCTCAAGCTCAAGAATGAAACCCCGATCCGCCACATGGTTGAAGTGCTGATAGAAGACATCGGCTACGATACCATCGGCGGCAAGGTCCAGCGTCCCCTCGAAGGCCTCAAAATCGCAGGCTACGTCGGCTGCCAGACCAACCGGCCTTTCGGTATCGCCGGCGAGTCCTTTGAAAACCCCATGTATCTGGACAAACTGGTAGAGACCCTGGGCGCGGATCCGGTCAAGAACTATGATAAAAAGGTGCAGTGCTGCGGCGGCGCCCTGGCCTTCTCGGAACCCGAGAAATCCCAGGACATGATCAAGACCATCATCGAATCCGCCTACGACAGCAGCGCGGACATGATCGTCACACCCTGCCCGGTGTGTCAGATGAACGTGGAGATATACCAGGATCAGATCAACCAGCGCCACAACACCAAGTTCAAGATGCCGGTCGTCTACTACAGCCAGCTGATGGATGTGGCCTTCGGACGTTCCGCCAAGGACTCGGCCCTGGACCAGCAGGTGATCAAGGCCGGGAAGCTGGAGGCGCTCGCAAAAAAATAGCCGGACCCAAGAAACCGGTCATTAACGAATCAAGCCCTCCCAGGAGGGCTTTCTTTTTTGAATTCGGTTACAGTTAAAATCCATGAAAATCCTTTCTGGTGACATCGGCGGTACCAAAACCCGGCTGGCCCTGTTCGACACCCGCCGGGGCAAACTGGACAATCTGCGGGAACAGACCTACCCCAGCCAAAAGTACGCCAACCTCGATACGGTCATTCGTGATTTTCTGGAGTCGATACAGACCATTCCGGATGCGGCGGGGCTGGGTCTTGCGGGTCCGATCAAGGATCGTGTCTGCACCACCACCAATCTGCCCTGGACCATCGATGCAGACCGCCTCGAATCCGACCTGGGCATCCCCAGTGTTGCTTTGTTGAATGATCTCGAGGCTACCGCATGGGGAATCAGCGCCCTGGCAGAAGATGATCTTGTCACCCTCCAGGAAGGGCTGCCCGATCCGGCCGGAAACCGCATGGTCATTGCTGCCGGCACCGGCCTGGGTGAAGCCGGCCTATTCTGGGATGGCGTCCACCACCTGCCATTTGCTACTGAAGGTGGCCATTGCGATTTTGCCCCCCATGACACCCTGGAGTTCGAACTGCTCTCCTGGCTGCAGAGAAAATATGGCCATGCCAGCTGGGAGCGGGTAGTCTCCGGTCCCGGACTGATCAACATCTTTGAGTTCCTTCTTGATCATGAGGATGTTGAGGCCCCTCAATGGCTTGCAAAGAAGATGCAGCTGGAAGACCCAGCGGCGGTCATTCACAAAGCCGCAACCGATGCCACGAACCCGACTTGCACTAAGGCCCTGACGATGTTCACCCGCCTGTACGGTTCGGAAACGGGTAACCAGGCACTTAAATTGATGGCTACCGGTGGTGTCTTTATCGGCGGTGGCATTGCACCAAAGATCATCAGCTGGCTAAAGCAACCGGAATTTATCAATGCTTTTCGTGAAAAGGGACAGATGCAACCCCTGATGGGTGACATGGCAGTAAAAGTGATCACGAACGACCGGACCGCATTGTTCGGGCCGGTACTTCGCATTCTTTCGGAAAAGGGATTGGATCATCTGTGATCGAATGCAGGTTGCATTGGAATGAGGAGCATACTTATCCATCCAAATGGAGTCATGAGTAACCATGTACAACTTACACTATCTCCTGATCTTTGCATTGCTGGTTTTGAGCGGTTGCGCCTCCACCTACTATGACGCCATGGAGAAGGTGGGTTATCACAAGCGTGACATTCTCGTAGATAGAGTTGAATCAGCTCGGGATGCCCAAAGCGAAGCTCAGGATCAGTTTAGATCGGCGCTCGATCAATTTGCTTCCGTCATCGAATTGGAAAACACGGATCTGAAATCAGCCTATGAGAGATTAAATGGCGAGTTCGAGGCCAGCGAAGCCGCCGCGCAAGCGGTTTCCAGCCGAATAGACAAGGTTGAATCGGTGGCGGATGCCTTGTTCGATGAGTGGCAGGAAGAACTTGAGCTTTACCAGAATCAAAACCTGAAAACCGCAAGCACTCGGAAACTGAAGGCAACCAAACGACATTACGGGGAAATGCTCAGCTCCATGCGTAAGGCCGAACAGAGTATGCAACCTGTACTCAGCAGCTTGCGAGACAACACCCTGTTTCTGAAACACAATCTCAATGCACAGGCGATCGGCTCCCTGCGCGGAGAGTTCACCAACCTGAGATCTGATATCGGTCGCCTGATCAACAGGATGAACCAGTCCATCGAGGAGTCCAACCGGTTCATACAACGCCTGCAAAACAGCTGAAGAGGAGACCCCTTACAGGGTCACGCACCACAATCTTTTGAGAACCGAAATGGTTTCCAAGGTTATCCTGAATATGGACTGTCTGGTGTCTGCCCCCACACATCTCTCAATCCAGATCTGTACCAACAATGCACATTTCTATAACATTAAACTTCACTTAAAAGAACAGAAATGGGAGAAGTTGAAATGGCATATCAGAGCATCGACGGAATACAATACGAAAAGGAACTGTTGGACCTCGCCAGAAAGCACACCACCGGGCGCGGTGAAGGCAAGATTTCCAAGGATGAGGTTACCGACCTGTTCAAGTCGGCAAGTGATGGACAGGGCGTAACCGAGACCGAGAAGCGGACCCTGGATTACATCCGCAAAAACTTCGAATTTACCGACGCCGCAGCCAAGGACTTTGACGAAGCCTTTGCAAAGATCTAAAGCCTCAGATTGGGTTGTATTTCAAAAGTAAAGCCCGCTGCATGCGGGTTTTACTTTTGCACGAATGTTTCGTGGTTATTCTCATCCCGAGGTTCGTGGTGCTATGAGCCAAGGGTTAAATCCGATAGGAGACTCCCCGGTAAATCACCAGTTCCTGGGCGTGTCGCAGGAAATCGGGATCACGGACTGTTTCGACAAGCTCTATGGTCCGGATATAGTGATCTGGCAACCGATGCTCTCTCGCCCCTCTAAGGACATGCTCCTTATACCAATGAAAGGGCTTAAGTGAAGCATTGATGTGTGTCGCATAGTAGGTGACAACTTTCAGGATCTGACCATCCTCTGC
>JAHEHQ010000443.1 GCA_024644505.1 Gammaproteobacteria bacterium | reverse complement strand
TGTCTCGAGGCACGAGCACATGTACCTGCAGATACAGAAAGCGCCCAACCGGCAGCATGCGCACAAAGATCCTGTCTCCGTCCTGCGGCTCCAGTGCACCCTCAACCAGTTCCCGGATACGGATCTGCATCTCCTCATCGGGCGCCGCAAACAAGACCTCGCGCAGATTCTCGCCCAGGGTCTTCAGGGGCACAGGCAGCAGCAGAGTGACCATCGTGATCACCAGCAGGGGATCGACGAAAGGCACCCAGTCGGCATAGGCACTTCCCTGAAGAAGAAAGGCGATAACGAAAGTAACGGTCACACCGGAACTTAAAACCCCGTCAACGAGCCAGTTGCGTGCGTCCACGGCCAGGATGGGTGAGCCTGCCTGCTTCGATGCACGGCGCTGTACCCAGGCCATTGCCAGGCACCCGGAGGCAGCCAGCACACCATAGATCACTGCCGATCCCGCGTTCAGCGGTCTCCCGCCTTCCAGCAGGGCCAAAACAGCCGCAGCGGCGGCAAAAGTCGCGATCGCCAGGATCAACAGGATGCGAACCACGTTCAGCAAGGGTTCGAAATGGGCAAAACCGAAATGGAACCGGTCGGTGTAGGGTGTCTGTACCAGTCGGCTGACACGTTGTGCCACGAAGGTCATCAACAGGGAGATAAACGAGTAGATGCCGTCCAGCAATATCGCATCGGACTCGGCAACGTAGGCGAACCCCAGGCCCAGCAGCGCCATGAACAGATAGAGCCATGCGGACCGGCGCAACGCGCTGGACTCTATCTCCTGCTTTTGAGACCGGGGATTGCTCGACATGTCGGTACTCCAGGCTCGTCAGGTTACGGATGGTGATGATATTGCCAAAGCGAACCCCTCACGCTTTGACACAGAGATCAGATCCCCGCGGAAAAGTCAAAATACAGGAAGGAACTGATCAGCCCCGAGGCCGTTATGATAAGAACAGCGCCGAGCAGGTTCTTGAACAGTTCCCGGTTGCCCAGGGTGAAGACAAGGAACAGTTTCATGAAAGTGTTTGCTGTCGCACCAAGGACCACATTGAAGGCAGCCCAATCCAGTGAGATCAGACCGGCCTGCTGGGCATCGCTGACGGAAAACGCGATGGCGTCTGCGTCCGTCAGACCGCTGACAAGGGCCACCAGCGGCAGCCAGGCATCACCCAGGTAGGTGATGGCAAGGCGCGTCAGCATCAGAATACTGGCGAATACCAGGGCGAACGTGAATGCCGATTTCAGGCTGAACGGATTGCTCAGCGTCAGGGTCTGGCTCTCTTTCGACTGCTCATGGGGGCGGAAAAAATAGAATGCGGCCACCGCAATACCGGTGGCGGCCATGATCAGGATCGGTACGGCCATTCTCATCATCATCTGCTGATTTACCACCGAAATCTGCAGCAGGAGCCTGGGGAACATAATGGTCGACGCCAGGATGATGGCAATGGCAAAGTCCCGGTTAAGGGCGGGCGTTTCCCGGCTGCGTTTGGCAAAACTCAGGGTGGTGACGGTGCTGGATGCGAGTCCGCCGACCAGGCCCGTCAGTCCGATGCCTGCGCTGCTGCCGAAGATCTTCACCAGTACATAGCCCACGAAACTGATGAAAGACACCAGAATCACGATGACCCAGACCTTGTAGGGCTGAAGCGCCGACATCATTACCGTCAGGATCGGCAGTCCGATCTCGCCCTTGATATCCGTTCCTGTCCGCACCTGTTCCAGGCGTTCGTTGTCGTACACCCCTTCAATCCGCTTGGCAGTGCTCTTTTCAATCTTGATGGTTCCCAGAGACTTGCCGGAGTCCTCATAGATCCTCAACACCTCGCCCTTGTCATGCTCCTGGGGGAACTCCAGGCCGATGGCTACCTTTTTCGCCGGCTGATCGATCGACACCAGCTTGCCGAGGGGCAGGGTCAGATAACCGTCAAGAGACTGGTGGGGCAGTATGGGCAGAACGATGAAGGTGATGATGAGCAGTTTCAGTGCCGCCTCCAGCTCGAAGTGCTTGACGCGCTGGCGAAAGGCCTGGAGCTTGGTGTTCTGGGACAGGATGGACAGGGTAACGATAGCCAGCGCAACCGCGATAACCACCGCATTCATCATGACCAGGACGCCCAGGAAGAAGGTCAGGATTGCCGCCGCTTCGGTGGTTATCCCGGTATCCTCGACATTGTCTTTTCCGTAATCCGCCCAGTAGCCGGAAAACAGCAGGGCCAGAAAGCCGAAAAAGCCGGCAATAATCAACCAGTAGGTATCGAAGTGTGCTGAGGCAAAGGCGCTGACCCCACCCAGCAGGGCAAAAAGTACAAAGTCCCTGAGCCCGGCATGGGGATTGGTGTTGCCGGCCATTTCCCTTTCAAGCCCGATGAGAAAACCGAGCAGCGCGACCACTCCGAATTTCAGGAAGATATCTATCAGGTCCTGATTACCTATGGTTTCCATGCTTCCCCCATTAGAATACGCGTTCCTACGGCCCGTTTTGGTATGGAAAACAGCGCTGTGGCTTACATGTTGGGGTAGTTGGGCCCTCCTCCCCCTTCAGGCGGCACCCAGCGGATGTTTTGTGTGGGATCCTTGATGTCACAGGTCTTGCAGTGGAGGCAGTTTGCCGCATTGATCTGAAGGTGGGGTTCACTTCCCGGCTCTTCGATGATCTCGTAGACACCCGCAGGACAGTATCGCT
>JAHEHQ010000442.1 GCA_024644505.1 Gammaproteobacteria bacterium | reverse complement strand
AGACCCATGATGCATTGAAGCAGCGTGGTCTTGCCCACGCCGTTGCGCCCCATCAGGACGGTGCACTCACCTTCCGGTACCTCGATGTCAAGATCCCAGAGGGTGTGGGATTGACCGTAGTACTGGTTAAGATTCTCTATTTTCAGCATCGGAAAGGTCCCGCACCAAAAGGGCACAATGCACTGCATACAGCAGGACTCAGTGATTTATTCACCCAGGTATACCTCCACGACCTGCGAATCGTTCTGCACCTGATCCATGCTGCCTTCGGCGAGCACCGTGCCCTGATGCAAGACTGTCACCCGCGAGTCCAGGGCGCGCACGAAATCCATGTCATGTTCGACCACGACAACCGAGTGCTCCCCCGCCAGCGAGGTCAGGAGTTCGACGGTTCGATCCATCTCCTGGTGGGTCATGCCGGCGGCGGGCTCGTCCACCAGCAGCAGCAGGGGGTTCTGCATCAGCAGCATGCCGATCTCCAGCCACTGCTTCTGCCCATGGGACAGGGAACCGGCGAGGCGTCCCGACACCTCTGTCAGGCCGGTCAGATCCAGTATCTGGCCGATGCGATCTCTCTGTTCGCAAGTCAGTCTGGCACGCAGCGTCCGCCAAACCCCCTTGGGTCCCGCCATGGACAACTCCAGATTTTCGAAGACGCTGTGGTAATCGAATACCGTCGGTTTCTGGAACTTTCGTCCGATGCCGGCCTGGGCAATCTCCGACTCGCTCATCTGAAGCAGGTTCATGCGCGACCCGAACCAGCAGGTGCCGGTATCGGGGCGCGTCTTTCCCGTGATGATATCCATCATGGTGGTCTTGCCCGCGCCGTTGGGGCCGATAAGGCAACGCAGTTCGCCGGCATTGACGTAGAAGTTGAGCTCATTGATCGCCTTGAAGCCATCGAAGCTGACGGAAACATCCTCCATGTACAACACGGTGCCGTGGGTCAGGTCGAGACCCTCCACCATTTTCGGCACCATGAAATCGAACACCCGGTCGCGCTTTATAAACCCCTGCACAGCGTTCATGGGCCCGTTCCCCTGCGCCGCAGGAGACCCGCGATGCCACGTGGCAGCAGCAGCGTCACCAGGATAAACAGCCCGCCGAGGGCAAACAGCCAGAGTTCGGGCAAGGCGGCGGTAAACCAGGTCTTGGCATAGTTGACACTGAGCGCACCGAGCACCGCGCCGTAGAGCGTGGCACGCCCGCCCATCGCCACCCAGATAACGATCTCGATGGAATTGAGCGGTGCGAATTCCCCCGGATTGATGATGCCGACCTGGGGCACGTAGAGGGCGCCCGCTATGCCGGCGAGCATGGCGGAGAAAGTAAAAACGGCGAGTTTGACATGCTCCGTTTTGTAGCCGATGAATCGTGTTCGATCCTCGGTATCACGGATGGCGACGGCCACCCGGCCGAGGCGCGAAACAACCAGCGCACGGCAGGCCAGATAGCCCAGCGCCAAGGCTATGCCCGAGGCCAGAAAAAGCCCGATCCTGGTACTGTCCGCCTGTAGGCTGAAACCCAGGATGTCCTTGAAATCGGTCAGCCCGTTGTTCCCCCCGAAACCCATCTCGTTGCGAAAGAACGCCAGCATCAGCGCATAGGTTAGCGCCTGGGTGATAATGGAGAGATAGACGCCAGTCACCCTTGAGCGGAACGCCAGCCAGCCGAACACGAAGGCCAGCAGCCCCGGACCCAGCAGCACCATCAGCGCAGCAAACCAGAACTGATCGAAGCCCAGCCAGAACCAGGGAAGCTCCTGCCAGTTCAAAAAGACCATGAAATCCGGGAGCTCAGGATTTCCGTACACACCACGATCGCCGATCTGGCGCATCAGGTACATGCCCATCGCATAGCCGCCTAGGGCGAAGAAAGCACCGTGGCCCAGGCTCAGTATGCCGAGATACCCCCAAACCAGATCCACTGCGACCGCCAACAGGGCGTAGGAGAGGTATTTGCCCAGCAGCGTGATCGTATAGGTCGACATGTGCAGCGGATTGTCGGCCGGCAGCTGGTTGAGCAGCGGCACGGCAACAAGCACCGCAGCCAGTACAAACAAAAACACCTGCCCCCCGCGATCGTCTTTCAATGCCTTGAGAAGGAACACGGGTCAACCCTCGGCAGCACGGCCCTTCTGCGGAAACAGTCCGCGGGGGCGCTTTTGGATAAACAGGATGATAAAGACCAGGACGAGGATCTTGGCGAGCACCGCCCCGGCCCAGGGTTCGATGACCTTGTTTGCGATACCCAGGCTCAGGCCCCCGATCAGCGTACCCCACAGGTTGCCCACGCCGCCGAACACCACCACCATGAAGCTGTCCACGATGTAGGCCTGCCCCAGATTCGGGCCCACGTTGGTGAGCTGCGAGAGCGCCACGCCGGCGATACCGGCAATGCCCGATCCAAGCCCGAAGGTGAGCGCATCGACCCGGGCCGATCGCACCCCCATCGCCCGTGCCATGTTGCGGTTCTGGGAAACGGCACGCACCTGCAGCCCGAGCCGGGTATATCTCAGGACCATGAACAGGCCGGCAAAGACCAGCAGGCAGAAAACGAAGATGTAGAGTCTATTGTAAGTGAGGGACAGCACGCTGTTTATCTGCCAGAAACCGCTGAGAAACTCAGGATTCGAGACCGGGACGTTTTGCGGTGATATCAGGGTGCGCACCAGCTGCTGCAGCACCAGGCTGA
>JAHEHQ010000441.1 GCA_024644505.1 Gammaproteobacteria bacterium | reverse complement strand
GCCGGCACTCTCGCTCAGGGTGATGTCGAGAGGGAGTTGGGGGATCACCGGGAACCAAACTGCAGGACGCGGTTCATTTCAAACACCGCGTCTTGCACCCATGGCTTTCGGTTCCCTCATGCCGCAGCCGTCGCCTTGGACAGGTTGGAAGCCGTTGTCGCCAGCCGGCGGCCCAGTGCCCGACAGAGATTTTTCTCCTCTTCGCTCAGCGGCAAGTCGCTGTCCTGGCCTGCCAGGTGGCTTGGGCCATAGGGTGTGCCGCCGGTGCGGGTATGGAGCAGGTCGGTTTCGCTGTACGGCAGACCCAGTATGAGCATGCCGTGGTGCAGCAGCGGCAGCATCATGGACAGCAGGGTGCTCTCCTGCCCGCCGTGCATGCTGGATGTGGATGTGAAGACCGCGGCCGGCTTGCCGATCATGGCGCCGGACAGCCAGAGGGTGCTCAAGCCGTCCAGGAAGTATTTCATCGGTGCGGCCATATTGCCGAACCTTGTGGGGCTGCCCAGGGCCAGGCCGTCGCAGCGTTTGAGGTCGTCCACCGTTGCATAGGGGGCTCCCTGGTCTGGCACCGTATCCTCCACCGCCTCGCAGACGCTTGATACCGAAGGCACGGTTCTGAGAACGGCTTCCATCCCGCCGATCTCCTCCACACCCCGGGCGACCTGCCGTGCCATGTCAGCCGTGGCTCCGTGGCGGCTGTAATGGAGTATCAGTATCCGGCCCATCAGAGAATCTCCAGAACTTTCTCCGGAGGACGCCCCAGGGCGGCCTTGCCATCCTTGATGACGATGGGACGTTCGATAAGCTTTGGGAACCTCACCATGGCGGCAATCAACTCTTTGCGGCTCAGGCCGGGATCGTCCAGCCCCTGTTCCTTGTACTCCTTTTCCTTTCTGCGCATCAGGTCCCTGGGTTCCAGGTTCAGCATATCGAGGATGCCTTCGAGGGTCGCCTCGTCCGGAGGGGTGTCCAGATAACGGGTGATCTTTGGCTCGATGCCCTGTTTTTCGATCAGTTCCAGGGTCTGGCGGGATTTGCTGCAGCGGGGATTGTGATAGATTTCTACTGACATACGCCGGTTTCTCTGAGTGGTAAGGTTAAGCCGCCCATTGTAACCAACACGGGGAACGAAAAAAACGAGAGTCAATGCCAATGCCAGCGCGTTACAGACTGTCCGGGACCATCGGGCCGATATCGGCAATACCGGCGAAATTCATCCGTTTCCTGAAGCTGCTGGTTTCGCGTTTCATCGAGGATCAGGGGCTTCCGAACGCGGCATCCCTCACCTTCAATACGCTGCTTTCACTGGTGCCCCTGACAGCCGTGTCCCTGGCGGTCTTTGCGGCCTTTCCCGTATCTGATCGCCTGGCGGATCAAGTTCAGGATTTCGTATTCAAGAATTTCGTGCCGGCCGCCGGTGAGATGGTGCAGGGTTATCTGCAGGAATTTGCCCAGTCCGCATCGAGAATGACCGGGCCGGGTACCCTGTTCCTGGTGATCGTGGCGTTGATGATGATGGCGAACATCGACACTGCGTTCAACACCATTTTCCGTGTGAAGCGAAGGCGACCGCTCCTTGGCATGTTCCTGGTGTACTGGTCGATCCTCACGCTGGGGCCCCTGCTGATCGGGCTCAGTGTCGTGGCCACCTCCTATCTGGTATCCCTGCCGTTGTTCAGTGATGCCGCCACTAACAAAGAGGTCAGCCACCTGCTTCTGAGATTGATGCCGTTCCTGTTGTCGGCGGTGGCTTTTACCCTGCTCTATATGCTGGTGCCAAACCGCCGGGTTGCTTTTAACCATGCCCTGATCGGCGGCATGACAGCGGCGGTGATGTTCGAACTGGCGAAACAGGGCTTCGTCATTTATGTCACTAATTTCCCCACTTACCAGGCGATCTACGGGGCCCTTGCGGTGATACCCATTTTTCTGTTCTGGATCTATCTGTCCTGGGTGGTTTCGCTGTTGGGCGCCGAGATCACCTATTGTCTGGGGATTTTCAAGGATCAGGATCGCCACGACGTGGCGGGCAGGGGAGGGGAGATGCTGCTGGCCTTCAGAGTCCTGGAAAAGCTGTGGGAGGCTCAGCGGAAAGGGTTGAGCCTGTCGGCCAAGGAACTTCCGGATCAACTGGGGAAGGTGTCCGAAGAGAGACTGGAACTCGTCCTGGGGTATCTGCAGGAGGCCCGTCTCGTGTTATTGACAGAAGAGGGAAAGTGGGCGCTTGCCCGGGATCTCTCTCATGTCAGCCTGATGGACCTCTACGCAGCCCACGAATTCACGCTGCCGGAGGCAAAACTGCTGGAAGGGCTGACGGAAACCTCGGACCAATCGCTGGCCAAGCTGCTGGGTCGCCTCGAAAAGGACATGCAGGGTGCTATGGAAACATCCCTGGAGAACCTTTACCTGGGCAGCGGGCCGCGCGGATAATAATGTAACGCGTTGCATTATTATCCATTTTCCGCGCGACCCACCAGATCAGGACCGGCTGAACTCGAATCGCTCGAAGTTCTTTGAGGCCTCCAGGAGATTGCCGCTGTGCACGGAGAGATTCGTGCCGGTGTCTGATTTGACCGTATAGTCACGCTTTGGCCGGAACACATGCCTGGGTGTGAACAGGTTGCCGGGGTAGTTGTCGCCCCGCTCGACCATCAACGAGGGATGCGTGTGCAGCTTCAGGTTTGTGCTCTGTCCG
>JAHEHQ010000440.1 GCA_024644505.1 Gammaproteobacteria bacterium | reverse complement strand
GCATAGAGAGACGACGCAGGAAACGACAGGGATGTGATATCAGGGCACAAATAAACCACTCAGGCAATATCCCAAACCGGGAATTCGCTTGAATCTGAAGGGCTCTTCGGGCAATCCCCCGATTGGCAGCGTGAATTCCGGTATCACCAAACTGTTACACACCGGTAACGCCTTCGTAACCTGATTGAAACAGGTTGTCGCTAATCTTCCGAGACATCGGGTTCCGATGTGTTTAATTTGGAATCAACGTTTGCAGGAAGAGCATAGCCAGGGAAGGCCTTATCTCGAAAACCGTCCAAAGGCAACGGTTTTCCTTACAGGATCGAAGCCCGGCAGTCCTGAGTTATATCGAGGTGAAACTATGAGCAGCGACGTCAACCCCGCATCTGGGGGCATCATCCTGGTACCCCTGGATCTGGCAATGTCAAACAGCAACACGCTGGCTTATGCCGCGGAACTCTGCAAAAACGGCGGACACCAGATGGTCATCATGCACGCGGTGCATGAACCCGCCGATCATCCCGGCCTGTACCAGGAACTGGAGCCCAGCCAGCAACTGATTCCCGCGGAGCTGCGGGCCGAGAGAATCTGCAACCGGGTGTTGCGCGAGGCACAGCAGCAGTTTCCCCATGCCGCAGCACTGGCTAGCGCCAGACTGCGTATCGTGGCGGGCCTGCCCGCTCAGCGCATAGTGGAGGTGGCCGATCAGGTCGACGCTACCCTTATCGTGATGACCAGCGCCGAACGCAGAGGCTTGAGTAAATTACTGCACGGATCCGTCACGGATTCGGTGGCCGGCAAGACCAGCATCCCGGTACTCCGGCTCCACCGGATGGATACCCGTTTCGTCTCACCCAACGCCAATCCGGCTTTAGTGACCGTATTGAACCCGGGAGGCGCGAAAGGCACATCGTCACCCCGCAAAACCGGGATCTCGCATCTGCCCCAGGCCGTCTGACCTCAGTCAGTACTGAGGCAGCGCAACCCAGAAGATGGAACCGGTGTTTTCAGCCGGTTCCATCCCGACCTCCCCCCCCATCGACTCCACCAGCGTCTTCACGATGGACAGGCCCAGTCCGGTCCCACCGATATCCCTGGAACGCCCCGGGTCGACCCGATAGAAGCGTTGAAAAAGGAAGGGTCTGTGCTTTTCCGGAATACCGGGCCCATCGTCCTGGACACTGATCCGGATCCGGTTTTCCTGGGAAAGACTCGATATCCGTATCCTGCCGCCATCAGGCGCATATTTGATGGCATTGTCGAGCAGGTTCATGAGTGTCTGCTCCAATGCCTGGGAATCGGCGAGGACCCTGCCGTCGGGCGGATCGAATGAGAGTGAAATATCCTGCCCCCGGCGGTCTGCCAGCGGCTGGAGAACATCGACGATGTGCATCACCACATCATGCACCCGGAGTGGAACAGCCATCATCTCGCGCTGCTTGGCGTCCAGCCGGGCGAGATCCAGAAGATCGGAAACGATGTGCACCAGCCTTTCCGCATTTCTGTCCAGGGCCTCCAGCAGTTTAAGTCTCATGCCGGGATCATCGATGGCGCCATCGATCAGCGTTTCAGCATTGGCCCGGATGACGCTTACCGGCGTGCGCAGTTCATGAGAGGCATTGGCAACAAACTCCCTTTGAAACTGCTCCATCATTCGGATCTCGGTAATGTCGTGCATGACCACCACACTGCCGCTGCCGGAACTCGGTGAGGCCACTCTCGCAAGCAGGCAACGCCGACCGGCCCTGTCCATGGAGAACTCGGTGGAGACCACCCTGCCCGGCGATGCGCTCTCCACGAGCACCCCCAGCTGTCCCTCCCCGGTCACCTCCGGCAGCAGCCTGCCTACGGGAGGCCGCTCGAAGGCAAAGAGTTCCATTGCGGCCGGATTGACCAGGAGAATTCTATTGTTCTCATCAAGGGCAAACAACGCCTCGCTCATGCAGTCCAGAATGGCGTTCGACCGGCCCCGCTCCCAGGCCATGATCTCCACCTGGGCCTGAAGTTGTTCTGACAGACGACTGAAAGAACCCGCCAGGCTCTGGATCTCGTCACGCCCGGTCACGAAGGAACCCGTCGCCCGTTCTGAGATGCTCTTCGCATAATAGATCAGGCTGCGGAGGGTTCGGGTCATGATGTGGGCGGCCAGACCCGAGATAAGCGTCGCCCCTATGAGCCCGAGAAGCCCCGCAATGAACAGGCTCAGCCTGAGTTCGGCGATCGCGTTGTCAACATCGGCCAACAGCACGGAAGCGCGAACGACACCCCTGGGCTCCGGTTTCCCGAAAGGAACCGCCACATAGAGCAGGGCGGTATCCACCGTTGCGCTGAGCCTGCGATCCACACCCAGACCTGTCGCCAGTGCCTCCAGGATCTCCGGACGATGGCCGTGATTTTCCACCTCCGGGATCTCGTCCACCGAAAGCTCGGAGTCCCCAATGACCCAACCTTCCATGTCCACCACCGTGATTCGGCTGGAGCTGGCAGCCGCAAGCCGGTCTGCCAGCTCGTCGATCTCCTTGTCGCCGTGATCATGTCCATCATTGATTTGCTCCCGGGCAAGCTGCGCGATCGTCAGCAACTCATTTTCGATGCGGGCCTCAATGGAGCTGCGACGCTGGTGTTCAAGGAAAAAACCGGCGATCGAGCCTACAACCGTGATCAGAAAAAGCGAGAAGATGAAGAGTTTTTCCCGCAGCCCCAGTT
>JAHEHQ010000095.1 GCA_024644505.1 Gammaproteobacteria bacterium | reverse complement strand
GGAAATGGCTTCGCCGATACCACGGGTGCCCCCCGTTACCAATGCTACTCGACCCATAATGGTTCTCCTTCAGGTGTGTTGTGAAAATTCTTAATCTGGTTTTCATGCGCATCAACCCGGCTTCTTCATCGTCTGGTGGGTTGTTTTGATGAGCCGGACAGTGCGCCGATTCCGACTTCATCAAGGTTGAGAAGCATAAACCATATAAATTGTAATAATCCAGGCGTATCGCGACTTCTATCTCAGGCAACCCGGGATACCCGCCGCGAGGAGGAAAAAGACTGCTGTATTTCCTGCTTTAGCGTTATCAGATCGATGGAATATTAGAGATTGCCGGTTTAACGGGGTACTGGAAGCTATCGATTTCTCAACAGTTCAGGGCGCAACATCCACTGTATCTGCCAGTCCCCCGGTTCAACGGACTCCAGGCACACGACAGTTCCCGGCCGGAAAGCAGCCACCGCCGGTTCCTCTGAACCGGTAACCAGTCTGTTCGTCAGTTTTGCCATAAAGGGGAGATGCCCGACAACCAGGGTATCTTCGCCGGTCTTTGAAATATCACCGGCAAACGGTCCGGTTGCATCTTTGGGGTTGATCCCGTCGACGGCTTCCACTTTCGCTCCGGAAGCCAAGGCGGCAGCGAGTATGCTTGCTGTCTGAAATGCCCGCTCCTTGCCGCTATGGATAACCCGGGAGACCCGGATGTCTCCCGCAAGAAATTCGGCGAGGCGTGAGATATCGGACTCTCCCTGCGCACTCAAAGGCCGTTCAGGATTTTCGGCCTTGCCGACGGCTTCGCCATGTTGAACCAGATAGAGTTTCATTGGGCAATCCTCAAGGTGGCCTTACAGGATATGATTATTTGACCTGAAATCCATGATCGATAATCGAATCTGTTATCAGCCTGGTGTGATCCAGGCCCCGGGTTTCGAGGGTAAGTTCCACTTCGGTTTCCTCGAGCTTCACTTCGATCACGGAACGGTTCTGTGAGATCTGCAATATGTTGGCGCGATGTCTCGCAACTAGCGCCGCCAGTTCAGCGATGCTCCCGGGCTTGTCGGGCACCACGATCTTCAGACGGGTCAGGCGCCCATCGGATTCCAGGCCCCGCTCGAGGATCTTGGAAAGCACCGTCATGTCGATATTGCCGCCGCTTATGATCACAACGACTTTCTTGTCAACGATATCCTTGACGCGTCGGTTGTAGAGCGCGGCAAAACCCACCGCGCCGGCGCCTTCGGCCAGTGTCTTCTCCCGCTCTAGGAGTACCATTACGGCACTTGCGATCTCTTCCTCATTTACGGTGACGATGGCCGAGACCAGTTTCTGTACGATCGGCAGGGTGTGGTCTCCCACATTTGCCACCGCGATGCCGTCGGCCAGGGTATTGATGGTGGGCAGAGGGCAGACTTGTCCCTTTTCGATGCTCGCCCGCATGGCGGGCATGCGCTCGGCCTCTACACCGATGACCCGGACGTCTGAACGAATAGCCTTGACCGCGGTTGCGATGCCTGCAATCAATCCGCCGCCGCCAACCGGCACCACAACGGCATCGACATCGGGAACCTGCTCCATCAGTTCGAGCCCGATGGTGCCCTGACCGGCAATGATGTGGGGGTCATCGAAGGCATGGATGAAGGTGGATCCCTTCTCCCTCTGCAAGTCGCAGGCCTTCCGGTAGGCCTCGTCGTAACCCCCTCCGTGCAGTACGATGGCAGCACCATACTCCCTGGTGCCCCTGACCTTCGACAGCGGCGTGGTCTCCGGCATGACGATGGTGGCCTCTATACCGCTGAGTTGAGCCGCGTGGGCAACCCCCTGGGCATGATTGCCCGCCGAGGCGGTAATAACCCCGGCAGCCTTCTGTCGGTCACTGAGCTGGAGAATCTTGTTCAGCGAACCACGCTCCTTGAAGGAGCCGGTCATCTGCAGGTTCTCCAATTTTAGGTAGACCTCGCAGCCGGTGAGTCGGCTGAGAATCTCGGACTTGGCACAGGGGGATAAAAAAACCGAATCACCGATCCTCGAGCGCGCCTTTTCGACATCCCTTAACGTCACCATGAAGGGATCATACATTTCGGGGTCAGGGCGCGGCAACTTCCCGTGCTGTATTCAATTTTTTGCTCTAACGCTTTCGCTGGAACCTTTGTACGGTTCGGTCTCCGGAGGGTGTTTCGCAGTTTGAACGGTAAACTATAATTGGATATTGTGGCGATGGTATGCGTCGGAGGTTACGGGCGCAGGAGTTTACTGGTGCCGAACCACAGAATGCACACAAAACGGAAGGATAATTCGGATGACTGTTGAAACCATCATGAGCTTCCGCCTCGAAAAGCTCAAGCCGACCGACAAGGTATGCGATGCACTGCAGATCATGCATTCACAGCAGATCAGGAATCTGCCCGTTGTGGATGAAAACGAACAGTTCGTGGGGCTATTCGGTATCCGGCGCCTGATTCATCTGCTGCTCCCCAAGGCAGCCCAGATGGAGCGCGGCCTGAAAGACCTCAGTTTCATGCCCGATGACCTGGGTGAACTGTACGAGCGTCTGGAAGACATCGGTCAACGTCCTGTTTCCGATTTCCTGGAAAAAAAGAAGAACCTGCTTTTCTGCAAGCCCTCAACGCCTTTCCCGGAGGTGCTGGAACTGCTCAATGAGAGCCAGGACACCAGCCTTCCCGTCATTGTGGTCAAGGGGAAGAAAAAAAAGCTGGTGGGTATGGTCTCGGCATGGGACGTATTGGAAAAGCTGGTGATCAATGTCTACGCCGCCGAGAAGGACAAGCTCCTGGATACCTGTATGGAAATGGAGTTTGAATCGGACCCCGTGAAGCAATAGGCCAAGGCCGGACATGCACGACGAGCAAGCGATTCTCTCCCACGTGATATTCGGTTGGGATCCGTTCTGGGTTTCCACCATCCTGTTTGTCCTCACTTATGCCGTCATCATAACGGAGCGGGTAAACCGCGCCATCGTTGCCGGACTCGGTGCCGGCCTGATGATTGTCCTGGGGGTATTGAACCAGGAGCAGGCGGTGGCGGGCGTCGATTTCAACACCCTCGGTCTCCTGGCCGGTATGATGGTGATAGTCGCCATTACACGGCGCTGTGGGGTATTCCAGTACGTGGCCATCTGGTCGGCCAAGCGGGTGGAAGCCCGGCCCTGGGGCATACTCTTGATGCTGTCGCTGGTTACCGCTGTATTCTCGGCGCTCCTGGATAACGTGACCACGGTGCTGCTGATTGCGCCGGTCACCCTGCTGATAACCGAGGAACTTAAGGTCAATCCCTATCCTTACCTGTTTGCGGAGATATTCGCCTCCAACATCGGCGGGACAGCCACACTCATCGGTGATCCGCCCAATATCATGATCGGTTCGGCAGTCAACCTCACGTTCAACGATTTTCTCCTCAATCTGGCGCCAATAACCCCGCTCATCATGCTGGTCACCTTGATTATCATCTACTTTTTATGGGGAAGAGGGCTCCAGTCAACCGACGAGGCACGCCGGCGGGTCATGCAGTTCCGGGAGCGGGAAGCGATTACCGATGCGGTGTTGTTGAAAAAGTCCCTCTCGGTTCTGGCGCTGGTGGTCGTAGGCTTCGTACTGGCCCATCCGCTGCGCCTGGAGCCGGCAACCATCGCCATGTTCGGCGCCGGCATTCTGCTCTTGCTGAACAATCTGGGCGAAAAGCCCGAAGCGCAGACCGAGGATGTCCATCACTCGTTCGCCGAGGTGGAATGGGTGACCATCTTTTTCTTTGTCGGCCTGTTTATCGTGGTGAGCGGAATCGAACACGCGGGGCTGTTGGAGATATTGGCCAACTGGGTGCTGGAGCTGACCGGCGGTGACATGACGATAACCGCCATTGCCATTATCTGGGTATCGTCCATCGCCTCCACGGTCGTAGACAACATTCCCTTTGTGGCCACCATGATTCCCATGATCGAGTCCATGGCCCCCACTTTCGGCGGCGCCGAGAACCTGATGCCCCTGTGGTGGTCCCTGGCCCTCGGGGCATGTCTGGGGGGCAACGGTTCATTGATCGGCGCCAGTGCCAACCTGATCGTCGCGGGTTTTGCCGAGCGCGCGGGGCACAGGATTGCCTTTCTGCCCTTCATGGCCCTGGCATTCCCGCTGATGCTGGTCAGCATCGTCATCGCCACCCTGTATGTTTACCTCCGCTACCTGTAGGTGGACTCGATGATCCTTGGTCTGGAAATCCCAGTTTGAAAGAGGACCGATCCGACAGCCTGCGGGGGCGGGGTGCCGTCAGCAATCCCGACAACAGATACGACACCTTTTCCCGGGAGTCTTTCGATGATGGCTGGGGGGCTGCCGATGAAGAGCCCCGGAGATTGAAAACCACCCTGATGGTTGACAACAGCCGCACGGTGATTTCCTACAACGAATCCCCGGATGTACCCTTCGATCGGTCCATCAATCCCTATCGCGGCTGCGAACACGGATGTATCTACTGTTATGCCCGACCCGGCCATGCGTTTTTGGGGTACAGTCCCGGCCTGGATTTCGAGAGCAGGCTGTTCTACAAACCGGACGCGGAAGACTGTTTGCGGCGGGAACTGGCAGCAGGCGGTTATCGATGTGCACCCATTGCCATTGGCGGGGTCACCGACGCGTATCAGCCGGTGGAGCAGCGGCTCCGGTTGACACGGCGCATTCTGGAACTGCTGCATGCCTGCGAACACCCGTTCACCCTGGTGACCAAGTCCGCCCTGGTGGAGCGCGATGGGGATATTCTGGAGGCGATGGCGGCGAGAGGGCAGGTACAGGTGATGATTTCTCTTACCACCCTCGACAAGGATCTGGCTCGGCGGATGGAGCCCAGGGCCGCGGCTCCGCTCAGAAGATTGGAGGCGATCCGCCGCCTCAGCCGCAGGGGTATTCCCGTGGGTGTGCTGGTTGCACCGGTGATTCCCGGGCTCACGGATAACGAACTGGAGCGGCTTATGAAGGCAGCCCGGGAGGCAGGCGCCGTCAGTGCAGGCTATATTTTACTCCGGTTGCCCTTGGAAGTAGCGGATCTGTTCCGCGAGTGGCTCGAAGTTAATGTACCTGATCGGGCGCAACGGGTGTTGAATTTGATACGCGACACCCGCAAAGGAGAACTCAATCAGACCGGCTTTGGCAGCAGGATGATTGGCAGCGGTCCCTATGCAGAGCTGATTGCACAGCGTTTCGAGCTTGCCCGGAAGCGACTCGCTTTCCGGGATTCCGGAGAATTGAACTGCGGCGATTTCATCAAACCGGCAACGGATCCCAGGCAGATGCGTCTTCTGTAGGCGCTGTTTCATTTCAGCGATCGGGCTTGCCGGATCGCTATCCTGATTTTGCGATTTGAAAACTCCTCCAGCTGTATACCACCAGCGTACCAACGATAATCATGCCTCCGGCGAGGGTGTGAAAGGATACGGTCTCGCCGAACACCAACCAGACCCAGATCGGCCCGAACAGGGTTTCCAGCAGCAGGAAAAGGCTGACCTCCGGGGACGTCAGGTAACGGGTGCCGGACGTGATGAGGATCAATGCCAGGGGCATCTGTACCATACCCATGATAATCAGGACCACATAGCTGTCACCCGACAACTGCAACGGTGCGCTGAGCGGAAGCGCGATCGATGCAATCATGGTACCGCTGACGGCCACCAGCGGAATCCGGGGCATCTCCGGGTGGCGCCGCAGGATGGTCAGATTGCCGCCCAGTCCCATCGCGGCGAGCAAGGCAAAAAGGTTCCCCATGGCATCGGAAAGTTGAAAGGAACTGCTGAACACCAGGGCGACACCCACAACCACAAAGAGACAGGCAGCCCAGGTATGCAGGGGCACCTGTTCTTTCAGGAAAAAATGGCTGGCGATGGCGGCAAAAAGCGGGGCGGTGGCAATCAACACTACCGTATTGGCCACACTGGTATTGCTGATGGCCAGAACGAACATCGCTGTCCCCAATCCCTGGAGTATTGCGGTGAAGTAGGCAGGCAGACCGCATTCGAAGAAGGCAGCGAAGACCCTGATTCTACGGTTCAATGCTGCGAACAATACAAGCGAAATCCCCATCAGTGCACCGCGCCAGAACACCACGTCCCAGGGGTCGGCATGTGCCAGTCGGATCAGCAGGGCATCGAAACTGAGCACCAGCACACCCAGCACAACGATGATAACCCCCGCCTTGTGGTTGCCGTACCGCTGTGCCAGGTTCATGGGGAGGGATGTTAACACCAGTTTCCGAATGAGAGCTATTGCCCTGCCGTGGAACTGTTTTCTTCAGGCCCTGTGAATGGCACTATTGGAATCTTTAGCCCCAAGTGGAGAATATCAATGGATCCGGCTCAATTGGATAAGACGCTCACACACTATATCCGCTCAGATACTTTTCCGGTTGCCATCAAACTGGTCAAGCCGGGTGAAGATCTGCCGGAGCGGGTCAAGCGACCGGCACAAATGGGGCTGAAGGTGACCATATGCCAGTCTGTGGCCATGAGCCGTCGTTACGGATGGGTCGTGGCAACATCCGAGCAGGATATGTCATGCGCCCCAGCGGCGGCGGCTTTCGGCTTCAGACCCATGTTGACCTACATGGAGGAGGGGCACCTTTGCAACCAGATGTACAATGCCAGTCTGGAAGCCGGTGCCAACACGGAAGCGGCGGGGGAAAAACTGGAGCACGGGGAGATCGAATGTGTCCTGAGCGCCCCGCTGCAGCGCTGCGCCTTCGAGCCGGATGTGGTGCTGATCTATGGAAACAGTGCCCAGGTCATGCGGCTGGTTAATGCCGCGCTCTGGAAGGAGGGCGGCAGGCTGTATTCGAGCTTTGCCGGCCGGCTGGATTGCGTGGACGAGATCATCACTCCCCTGAAGAGCGGCAAGCCGGAAGTCATACTGCCCTGCAACGGCGACCGGGTGTTCTCGCAGACCCAGGATCACGAGATGGCCTTCAGCTTTCCCTGGAAATGGGCGGATACCATCGTGGAAGGCCTGGAGGGCACCCATAAGGGCGGTGTGCGTTATCCCATTCCGACCTTTCTGCAATACAGCCCCAGCTATCCCAAACACTATTTGCGGATGGATGAGATCTGGGAGGAGATGGCTCAGAAGCAGGATCAGTAAACAGGTAGCCTGTGCAGAGCAAAGCGAAACGCGGGGTTCGAAACGAGAACTGTTTAACCCGCATTTCGCTGCGCTCTACGCAGGCTACGCTTTAATGCTTGTGCCAGACTGTGTTCTGAGTGTCGGTCACTTCCTCCATCTCTGACCCAATGGGGACTGGATTACCGTCTATCCAGGCGGGGTAGGACGGCTCATCTCCGTGCAGCATCCCGCGGGATTTTATCTGGGGATGCTGCGCCACTTCCTCGGTTGGCGGGACGGGTTCGAAACAGCAGTCCACATCCTTGAGCCCGTCCAGCCAATGTGCCAGGGGCCGGGACGCAAACATCTCCCGCACCTGGTCGATCAGCGCTTCCTGGGGCAGTGGGTCGGATTGTCGCATCACCCATTCCGGATGTTCCACCGCATCGCAAAAGGCTTTCCAGAACTTGTGCTCCAGGGGTGCCAGCGCCACGAATCGCCGGTCCCCGGTCCGGTAGATGTTGTAGCAGGCAGCCCCGCCGGTGAGTATATGACGCGCCTGTCCGGAGGTTCCGTCCTGAAGTCCCAGGTATTGCCAGGAGAGCGCTGATTCACACAGGCTGATGTCCAGCATGCTTCCCTGCCCCGTTCGTTCCCGGCCCAAAAGAGCAGCCAGGATGGCATTGACCGCCTGCATGGCACCGGCGTGATCCGCCAGGGGCGGGAAGGTCAGTACGGGTTCGGTTGATCCGCAGGATGGGTTCAACGATCCGCTCACGGCGCAGTAGGTGAGATCATGACCCGCCCGCAGCCGGTAGGGGCCGGTCTGGCCGAATCCGGACAGGGTGCAGTGAACAAGGCGTTCATTGATCTGCCGAAGCTGTTCCCGGCCGAATCCGAGCCGGTCCAGGACACCGGGACGGAAGGATTCCAGCAGGACGTCCGCGCCATCGATCAGTGTTCGAAATCCACGGGTGCCGGCATCTGATTTGAGGTCCAGCCTGAGCACCCGCTTGCCCCGGTTGAGATGGCGGTAAAAAGGTGAGACTGCACCGGATTCCGAATACATGAAATGGCGCATCGGGTCGCCGCCGGGAGGTTCTATCTTGATGACATCGGCACCCAGGTCGGCAAGCTGACGGGTTGCATAGGGTCCGGGTATGTATTGGGAGAGATCCAATACCCGAAATCCCTGAAGAAGTGGTTGTTTGCACATGTTTTAGATTCGGTCGATGCTGAATTGTGGATATGGACGCCAGGAATGCGGTGAATGGGTGGTTATGCGGTCTGCAGCTTACGCTGCCGGATCCATGCTCGGACTGCTGCGGGGGGCATAATGGCAGGATCGCCCAGCTCTGCATCCGTAGCTTCCTGCAACTCCGGTGGCAGGTGATCCGTTTCAGGACCCCGATTTGGGAGGCCAGCAGGCACTCCGTCAATTCCATGAGCCGCTCTTGATCAGACTGAGAGGTCAGATCGAAATTCTCATGTGAGGCCGCAATCAGGGATTCTGTGCTGTTCATAGCAAAAGGAATCCTAAACGGATAATAAGGCCGATTGTAGGGTCTATGAAGCCTTTGGCCAACATTGAAGAATCGGCACGTCCTGGCCTTGCCTGTTAAGCTGTATTCACCCAAGTATCAACAGTGAGTCCAATCCCGGCAACCGGAA
>JAHEHQ010000094.1 GCA_024644505.1 Gammaproteobacteria bacterium | reverse complement strand
GAAGGAGAAGTTGTGGGATGAGTATCGCCGTTACAAGGCTTCGGCGCGCTAGAGCAATCATGGTCGGTTGGAGGTTGCGCATCTTATTTTTGCTGTCGTTGAGCCTTCTGATAGGCGGCTGCGGCACCATGGGGCAGCGTCCGCAAAAACAGGGCCCGGTTGCCATACAGTACCCCGCAGAGAGTCTGTCGGAGCGGGAACTGCTGGACGTCTGGATCGAGGTGTTCGATCCGGGCAAGGTGGATCAGGAGCGCGACAAGAAAGTGGGCATCAGCCCGGAAATCCGCAAAGCGGAATCCCGCTTCATCCCGGTGCAGCTCAAGAAGACCCTGCAGCGCACCGGCCACTGGGGGGCGGTCCGGGTCGTGCCTGAGAATTCGCTGGGCGGGGAACTGATCGTCTCGGGGAAGATACTGGCTTCCGATGGAGAGCTGCTGACGCTGCAGATTGTGGCCCGGGACAGTACCGGACAGCAGTGGCTGGACAAGACCTACCAGGGTGTGGCGGATCCCGCAGGTTATCGCGATACCAGCCAGGGCAACTATGATGCCTTTCAGGACACCTATAACAGGATTGCCAACGACCTGGCCAAAATCAAACAGAGGCTGTCTGCCGGGGAACTGGACTCGATACGAAGAGTGGCCGAACTGAAGTTTGCCGCCGATCTGGCACCCCGTCCTTTCGAGGATTATCTGCAATCCGAAAACGGCAGGCAATCCGTCAGGCGCCTGCCTGCCCGGGACGACCCAATGATGCAGCGTGTGCTTACCATCCGTGAGCGGGATTACCTCTTTATTGACACCATCAACGATCATTACGATGACTACTACCGGAACCTGAGGGAACCCTACGGCAACTGGCGCCGTTACAATCAGGAGGAGATTGAATACCTGCGAGAAGTGGAAAGGGAGGCCATGACGCGGAAGGTACTCGGCATCGGGGCGATAGTGGGGGCTATCGCGCTCGGCATGTCCAACAACCATAACTCGGAGATCAATACCAGTACGCTGAGCCAGGCGATGCTGCTGGGTGGTTTGATGGTCGCCAAGAGTGGATTCGACAAAGACAGTGAGAAACAGATTCACGTCGATGCCATGCAGGAACTTGGGGACTCCTTTGAGTCGGAGGCCAACCCCATGGTGGTGGAAGTGGATGACGAGACCCACCAGCTGACGGGATCCGTTGAGACCCAGTACGCCAAGTGGCGTGATCTGCTGCATCGGATATATCTGTCCGAGACCGGGCTCACCGACCGTTCCATACCCTGATTGACACTATTCCCGACGACGCCATGAATTCCCCCAGGCTGACACCGCCGGGCCCGCGTGCCGGCATCGGAGACAATCGGGGCTCCCGATCGATACCGGCCTGGTTCTGGCCTGCCTGCGCGGCACTTTTGCTCATCGCCCTGGGTGTCGTGGTTTTGTTGCCTTCGGTAGCGGAAAAATCCGATCATGCCGCGGAAACGGCGGAAACGGCGGAAACGGCGGAAACGGCGGAAACGGCAGAAACAGTAGAAACAGCAGGAACGGCAGGAACGGCAGGAACAGTAGAAAAAGTAGAAACTACGGAAACAGCAGAAATCGCCGAGATTGCAGGGATCTCGCCACGGGGTGATTCCCCGGTCGGTGACAGCCACGAAGCGGTTTCGGAGGCCGCCGCCCGTGAGGCTGAATTTCGCGACGCCATGACAGGCTTTCTGACCGCACTCAAGGCAGGGGAGTTGGTGCAAGCGGACAGGGCGTTGGCAAAGGCCCGTGAGCTGAATCCCGGTGCTCCCGTGCTGGGGGATGCGGGGAGGCGCCTTGAATCCGCGAAAAAAGAGCGGGAACTGCAGCGCCTCGCGCGCCAGGGCCGCGGTGCGGAGGCCCGGGAAGACTGGCAGCAGGCCATCGCCATTTACACACGGGCAATCAGACTGGCCCCCGATGCCTCCTTCGCCAGCGAGGGGAAGCGGCGGGCCGGGGAGCGTCTGGAACTCCGGAAAAAACTCGATCACTATCTGGGTGATCCGGGGCGTCTGCAGGCGGATCAGCCCCGTGCCAATGCCCGGCTGTTGCTGGAGCATCTCGAGCGGTTCCCGAATCCCGGGCCCAGGCTCAGCGCCGACCGCGACAGGCTTGCGGACCTGCTGGAGGCGTCGGTACGCCCCGTGACACTGCGCATCCGTTCCGATGACCAGACGGAGGTTACCATCCACCGGGTCGGTCGACTGGGACGTTTTCTGCAGCATGAGATCGAGCTGCGTCCCGGCAACTACACCGTCGTCGGCTATCGGGAGGGATTTCGAGACGTGCGTCGAAAGATCTCACTCCGGCCCGGGGTTGAAGCGGAGATCCTGGTTCGTTGCGAGGAGCGGATTTGAGCAGGGTGACACTCATAAGGGATGCCGCGGGGGAGCGGACCCTCGAGGAAGCGGCCTATCCCCTGTCGGTCGGGGGAGACGGCTGTTCCCTGGTGCTGCCGGACCAGTCCGGTACGGCCTTTCATATCGGGTTGGAGCGGGGCCACCCGTTCGTGCAGCCTGCGGTCAGCGACACGCCTGTATGGCACAACCATCAGCGATTGACCACGTCCACCTGGTTAAAATCGGGAGACCGCATCCAGGTGGGGGAGAGCCTGGTGCTATGGCAGGTGGAGGGGGACCGGGTGCTGGTCAACGTTAGCCGCTCTGATGCGGGCGTTGTCATTCCACCGGCCTCCCCACCACCGGCCTCGGTCGAAAAGCCTCCGGATGAACTTCTTTTGGCATCGACGCCTCCCGGGAAAAGGGGCCTGAGATGGCTGTTGTCCTTCCTGTTCGCTCTGCTGGTCGCGGCGGCGGCCTTTGTCCTGTTGGCCACGCCGGTCGCCCTGCGGGTCGAACCGGAACCGGAGGCCATGTCTCTCAAAGGGACGTTTCCGGCGATTGAACTGTCCGGGCGCTCCCTGCTGTTGCCGGGGAGTTACACCCTGATCGCCAGCCATACCGGTTATCGTGATCTCAGGGAGCAGGTTGAGGTGGAGTTCGGGAAGCCGCTCAACCTGGATTTGAGGTTGCAGGAACTGCCGGGTCTGCTGAGCGTGGCGTCGATCCCTGCGGGGGCACAGGTGTTCGTCGACAACGTAAGGGTTGGTGAGACCCCCTTGTCCGATCACGAACTTGAGGCCGGGCGCTATGGGTTGAGATTGGCCGCGCCGCGCTACAGGCCCCTTGAGATGGATCTGGAGATGGCGGGGCTGGGGCAACAGCAGCGGCTGAATCTGGCATTGAAGCCCGATTGGGCGATGCTGTCCCTTTCCAGTGATCCGGATGGGGCGCAGATCATGGAGTCGGGTACCCTGCTTGGAGAGACGCCGGGTACCCTGGAGCTGATGAGCGGTACCCATAATCTGGAACTGGTCAGGTCCGGTTACAAGACCCTGGTGATCCCGGTCACGATAGTGGCGGGTGAGGACCAGCAACTCCCCAGGATTGCGCTGATTCCGGCGGACGGTATTGTCGATCTGACCTCCAGACCCGTTGGTGGCACGGTTACCCTGGACGGTGTTTTTCTGGGTGTCACACCGCTGCGGCTGCAGGTCTCACCGGGTGAGGAACATCAGATAGAGATAACGCTGGCCGGACACAGGCCGGCCAAACGCAGTGTTGAACTGAGGCCGGAGGAGGAGCTGGAACTGGAGGTCCGGTTGCAGCCGGAATATGGGGTGGTCTTTTTTGACAGCAGGCCGGTGGATGCCGTTCTGGACCTCAACGGCAAACCACAGGGGCCGGCGACCGCGCGCCTGAAACTGCCTGCCGTTCCCCATCGGATCGAGATACGTAAACCGGGGTACCGCCCATACAAGGGCACTGTGACACCGAGTCCAGGGATCAGCCGCACGGTCAGCGTGGTGCTGCAGCCGGACGGTGGGGGACATGAAACAACAAAGCCCCGTGGGATTTCCTCCGGCACCGGACTGAAGCCTGTAGCATCCACCGGTCCCTTCACCATGGGAGCCTCACGCCGCGAACCGGGCCGCAGGGCCAACGAGAACCTTCGAAAGGTGCGTTTGACCCGACCGTTTCTGATCGGCCCACGGGAGGTGACCAATGGCGAGTTTCGACGGTTCCGGCCGACCCACAGTTCCGGATCGGCGCAGGGATTCAGCCTGAACGGTGATGATCAGCCCGTGGTCAATGTAGGTTGGGACGATGCCGCACGCTATCTGAACTGGCTGAGCAAACGCGAGGGTCTTCCCGCGGCTTATCGGCAAGAAAACGGAAAAATGCAGCTGATACGTCCCGTGACAACCGGGTATCGTCTGCCCACCGAGGCGGAGTGGGCCTACACGGCGCGGTTCGCTGGACGCGACGGCCCTGCACGCTATCCCTGGTCAGACGAACAGTTTCCCCCGGTTCGGATACAGGGCAATTATGCCGATGCCGCCGCGGCTCCTCTTCTGCCCCTGATCCTGGAGGATTACCAGGATGGTCATGCCGTCAGCGCGCCTGTAGGGGGCTTTGCCCCCAACCCCATTGGTCTGCACGATATGGATGGCAATGTGGCGGAGTGGGTTCAGGATTACTACTCGGTCTATCCGAATGGAGCTGCGCGGGAGGCTGTGGACCCCTTGGGACCAGGGGAGGGTCGCCACCATGTGGTGAGAGGTTCCAGCTGGCGGGATTCCGGTATCTCGGAACTGCGGATGAGCTACCGGGATTACAGTGAGCGGCCTCGTGATGATCTCGGGTTTCGGATTGCCAGATATACGAGGTGAAGCACCGGGTTACCGGCAGGCCTTGACTCATGTCGGGATTCCCGGATGCTCCACTCTTTACTAGTAACTTAATGTGAAGATTGTTGGAAGAATGTGGAAATGAAAGAACCCCCATCTCTATTCAAAGGCGTATTGGTACCCGCTCTGACACCCTTCCACCCGGATCTGAGCGTCAACCGCCCGGCCTTTCTCGAACACTGTCGCTGGCTGCTGGAGCAGGGTGTGGCGGGGCTGGCGGTCTTCGGCACCACCGGCGAGGCAAACTCCCTGTCGGTGGAAGAGCGCATCGAATTACTGGAGTTCCTGGTGGATTCGGGAATACCCACGGAGCGGCTCATGCCCGGGACCGGCACCTGCGCCCTGCCGGATAACGTCCGACTCACCCGTCATGCGGTGGCGCTGGGGTGTGCCGGGGTGCTGATGCTGCCGCCCTTTTATTACAAGGACGTGAGCGACGAGGGCCTGTATGCCGCTTACGCGGAGGTGATTCAGCAGGTGGGCAGCGAGGCGCTGCGGCTGTATCTCTACCATATACCGCCGATTGCCCGGGTTCCGATATCCCTTGGGTTGATCGGCCGGCTGATCAAGGGCTTTCCCGATACCGTCGTGGGCATCAAGGACAGTTCTGGCGACTGGAACAATACCCGGGACCTGCTCCGGGAGTTTCCCGGTTTTGCCGTTTTCTCCGGTTCCGAAAATTTTCTGCTCGCGACGTTGCGCGGCGGCGGCGCCGGTTGTATTACCGCTACCGGAAACGTCAATCCGGCCGGGATCTGCAGGGTTTTCGAGAACCGGGAAGGTCCCGGTGCCGATGAACTCCAGGCAGTTGCGACCCGGGTCCGGGATGTTTTTCAAGCCTTTCCCCTGATACCGGGACTGAAGCAGCAGATGAGCCGATTCACCGAAGATCCGGACTGGCGCAACGTGCGACCGCCGTTGATCAGGATGGCGGAGGAGGCTGCGGAGATGCTGCATGAAAGGTTGTGGCGGGTGGGATTCGAGATGCGGCGAGAGCGGGGCTGATATACTTTTTCAGCCGATTGTCGAAATGACCGGACAGTTAAAAATGCAATTTGAACGTAAGGCCATGTTCATCCAGCGATATCTGACCCTGATGATATTCGTCTGTCTTGCCTTCCCTGTTTGGTCCGCGGATGACAAGGTGGAACCGCCCGTGGAGAAACGCCCGGAGAAGGAACCGCTTCAGACCCAGTCCCAAGAAGGTAAGAACCCCCAACCCCTCCGGACACCCCGCAAGTTCACCCCCAGTGAGGAGATCAGTGCCGACAGCGCGGTCTCTTTCCCCGTCGATATATGAGGATCGAGGAGCCAACCATTGCGCAACGAATTCGTCTATCAGGTGTTCGCCCTGCTGATTGCCTTCATTCTGGTGCACGCCCTCTACGTCACCCTGATTCGGCCCAATGCTCAGGTGCATATGGAGGCTGAAAGGGCGATGATGCAGGCCGACAGCACCCATATTGAGCAGCGATCCATCTATGTCGTGCTGCGTGACTATGAGCAGGAGGCCTGCTTCGTGCTGATGATCTGGGCGATGTTCATCCTGGGTTACAAGGGCCTGTCGGTCTCCCGACAACAGACACTCCTGGTAAAGGACCTGCTCGGGCTGCCGGCGGATATGCCCATCGGTCGCGAGGACCTGAAGGCGCTGTCCCATCGACTGCAGTCACTTCCGGCCGCGGCGCAGAGGGCCCTGTTGCCAAGGGCCATGCTCACGGCGGTGGAGCGCTTCGGCGCGACCAACAGCGTCCAGGACGTTTCCACGGCCGCCCGCAACGTTTGCGAATCCGAGGCGGAACGCCTGGAGTCAGAACTTTCCATCATCCGATATATCGCATGGGCCATCCCCTCGGTCGGGTTCATCGGCACCGTGCGGGGTATCGGTGATGCCCTGGGCCAGGCACACCGTGCGGTAGAGGGTGACATTACAGGGGTTACCCAGTCTCTGGGTGTGGCCTTCAACTCCACCTTCATCGCTCTGGTCATCAGCATTATCCTGATGTTTTTCATCCACCAGTTGCAGCTGATGCAGGACAGGCTTGTGCTGGATACGGAGCGTTATGTGGATCAATGGTTTGTGCGGCGACTCAAGATCTGAATCCCGTTTAACGTTTTATGAGAAAGCGTCGCGCCATATCCCCATTCAATCTCTCCTTCCTCGATATCATGTTCTGTGGGTTCGGGGCCGTGGTGTTGCTGGTGCTGATACTCAACACGGACACGGTCAAGGCGCGCAAGCAGTACCAGGATGACCTGCGCTCCGAGGTATCGCTGCTGGAGACCTCGGTGGAGGATGCCCTGCGGGATCTGGCGGTCGTCAAAAACAGTATTGCCGAGACCGAAGATGAGCTGGTTCAAACCCAGGGCCGCTCCGAGCGGGTGATAGAGAACCTGGAGCAGAAGCAGCAGGAGCTGTCGCGCTACGATGCGCAGACCCTGGCCCGAATCCAGGATGTAAATAAGCTCAAGTCCGATCTGAAGAATCTGGACGAAGAGAACCGGCGTCTGGGTGCGGAGGCCAGGGCCGAACGGGCGGAGGGCTCAAAGGTCCGGCAGTTTCTGGGGGAGGGCGACCGCCAGTATCTGACAGGCCTGAAAATGGGCGGGCAGCGGATCCTGATACTGGTGGATGCATCCGCCAGCATGCTGGACGAGACCATTGTCAATGTCATCCGCATGCGCAACATGGGGGATGAGGTCAGGCGTGGTTCGGCAAAATGGCAGAGAGCGCTGGCGATGGTGGAGTGGCTCGTGGCCAATCTGCCGGCGACCGCCAAGTACCAGATAGTGGCGTTCAATACCCGTGCCGAACCTGTGCTCGGGGAGCGTGCGGGCGGGTGGTTCGAGGCCGGCGACATCCAGCTTCTGGACAAGGCCGTGAAGCGGCTCAGACAACGCATTCCCCGGGGCGGTACCAGCCTGCACCGGGCCTTCAGTGCCGCCGGGGAATTCAAACCGGCACCGGACAACATCCTGCTGATCACAGACGGGTTGCCGACCCAGGGCCGGGAAAAACCGAAAAGAACCACTGTCTCGGCAGAGGAACGCCTCGCCCTTTTTGAGAAGGCGGTAAAACAAAGGCCCAAGGGTGTGCCGGTGAACACCATATTGCTGCCCATGGAGGGCGATGCCTACGCCGCCGCCGCTTTCTGGCAGCTTGCGGTGCTCAGCGGAGGCGCTTTTCTCACGCCATCGAAGGATTGGCCGTGAGCCTGAAGAGTCAGCGCAGACGTCCCATCGAGATCTTCAATCTCTCCTTCCTGGACGTGGTTTCCTGTGGATTCGGTGCCATCATCCTGCTTCTGGTCATCGTCAAGGTGGCAGAGCCCTTCGTGCTGGAGCAGAGCCACACGGACCTCAGCGGGTTGGTCAGGGAACTGGAGATCCAGCTGCAGGAAATAAGGGGGGAACGGGAGATTCTCAACCGGGACCTCGAGGCCCGTCGCAAGCAGCTGTCCGAGGTGTTGGAGAAACTGGCCCGGCTGCAGGGGGAGATGTCGAGCATCGAGGGCCGGTACGCGGCGTCCAGACTCGAACTGGAGGCCCAGACCACTATCGAAAGACAGATGGCGCTGGCCCGCCAGCGGCTCAGCGAGGAGCAGAAGCGGCTGCTGGGATCGACTTATCGACGCCCCATCGGGGACGCCACGATCGGCGGCGTCCCGGTGGACAGTGAGTACATCATATTCATTATCGATACCTCGGGTTCCATGCAGCAGCATGCCTGGCGCCTGGTGCGCAACAAGGTGTCGGAGGTACTGGAGATCTATCCCAGGGTGAAAGGCATCCAGGTACTCAACGACATGGGTGAGTACATGTTTTCCCAGTACCAGGGTCGCTGGATAACGGATACGCCGGTCAGGCGCCGGGCGATCCTCCGACGGCTCCAGGACTGGGCGCCGTTCAGCAACTCCAGCCCGGTGGAGGGGATCGAAGCCGCGATCCGCCGGTTCTATGCGCCGGACAAAAAGATCAGTCTGTACATCTTTGGTGATGATTTCT
>JAHEHQ010000439.1 GCA_024644505.1 Gammaproteobacteria bacterium | reverse complement strand
GAGAGATCGACAACCCCGTTGAGACAGCGATTATCGCATCGCCCGCCACGACCCTAAACAACATCGTCCGCGACTGCGGGGAACAGGGGGTGGCGAATGCCGTGGTGCTGACGGCGGGATTTCGGGAGTCCGGCGAGAAGGGGGCCAGGCTCGAAAAGACGCTGCTCGACACGGCGCGCCACTACAACATCCGTCTGCTGGGACCCAATTGCCTGGGATTGATGCGGCCGTCCGCAGGCATGGACGCGACGTTTCTCGATACGCCGGCCATGACCGGGCGTCTCGCCCTGGTTTCCCAGTCCGGTGCGCTTTGTACCGCGATCCTGGATTGGGCCAAACCCCATCAGATGGGGTTTTCCACCGTGGTATCCCTGGGCAACGCGGCCGACATCGACTTCGGGGATGTGCTGGATTATCTCGCCGTGGATCATCAGACCGACGCCATCCTGCTGTATATCGAGGGCATCCAGGACGCACGCGCCTTCATGAGCGGGCTTCGCGCCGCGGCCCGATCGAAACCTGTCATCGTGCTCAAGGTCGGGCGAAACAGCCGCGGCTCCCAGGCCGCGAGCACCCATACGGGTGCCATGATAGGCTCCGACAAGGTGTTCGACGCGGCACTGGAAAGGGCCGGCGTGGTGCGCGCCATGACCTTCGGCCAGCTTTTTGCAGCAGCCGAGATTCTCTCCACCAACAAACGGGTGAACGGCAACCGCCTGGCCATCATTACCAATGGCGGCGGCCCGGGGGTGCTGGCCACGGATCGAGCGGAAGATCTCAAGGTGGAACTTGCGGAGCTGGGCGAGGATACCTGCAAGGGCTTGAACAAGATCCTGCCGGCCTTCTGGTCCCATGGAAATCCTGTGGACATTCTCGGCGATTCGCCGCCCGGGAAGTATGGGGAGGCCTTGAGTCTGTGTCTCAAGGACCCCAACGTGGACGGCATACTCACGCTGCTGACACCCCAGGCGATGACAAGACCTCTTGAGGCCGCCGAAGCCGTCGTGGAAGCGGCCAAACACCAGAAGAAAAAGCCCGTACTCACCTGTTGGATGGGGGAAACACAGGTGAGGGACGCGCGCAGGTTCTTATCGGCCAACCGCCTCCCCAGTTTTGCCACGCCCGAAAGGGCCGTGGAAGCCTTCGCCTACCTGTCCCGCTATCGGCAAAACCAGCAGCTGCTGCTGCAGACCCCGGGGCCCCTTTCCGATTCCCGGGAACCGGATACCGAAGGCGCCCGGATGATCATCGAGGCCGCATTGGCCGAGGGCCGGGAGATGCTCTCCGACACCGAGTCCAAGGCGATCCTCAGCGCATTCCATATCCACACCAGCACGACACTGGAGGCCAGATCACCCACGGAGGCCCTGGTGGCGGCGGAGTCCCTGGGTTTCCCGGTTGTGATGAAGATCAGCTCACCCCAGATCAGCCACAAGTCCGATATCGGCGGGGTTCGAACCAACATACTGACCGCGGCCGATGTGCGTACCACCTTCAAGTCTCTTATCGATGACACACGCGCTCTCATGCCCGAGGTCCAGATCAACGGCGTCACCATTGAGCCCATGGCCGCAACGAGCGATTCCCGTGAACTGATGGTGGGCGTCAAGCGTGATCCGGTGTTCGGCCCGGTCATCGCCTTTGGTGCCGGGGGCACGACGGCCGAAATCCTCAGTGACAGCGCCGTCGCCCTGCCGCCCCTCAACCGGGTGCTGGTCCAGCGTCTCATCAGCCGAACCCGGGTCTCCGGATTGCTCGGCCGGTTTCGGCAAATGCCCGAGATCGACAAGGTATCGGTGGAAAATGTGCTGCTTCGTATCTCCGAGATGGCCTGTGAACTGCCCCATATTCAGGAACTCGACATCAATCCTCTGCTTGCGGATCACGAAGGCGTGGTGGCGGTGGACGCAAGGATACGGGTGAAACGTGCGCCCACTTCACCGATACCCTACTCCCACATGGCGATCCACCCCTATCCCTCGCATCTGATCCGGCGAACCCATCTGCCTGACGGCACCCTGCTGACCGTTCGCCCGATTCGTCCCGAGGACGCGGATATCGAGCAGGAATTCGTGCGCAACCTCTCCCCGGAAGCCAAATATTTCCGATTCATGCAGACCCTCCAGGAATTGACGCCGGAGATGCTGGTGCGCTTCACCCAGCTTGACTACAGCCGGGAGATGGCACTGATCGCGGTTATCAGGGAAAAAGAGAAACGGGTCCAACTCGGCGTCGCCCGCTACACCATCAATCCGGACCGCCGATCCTGCGATTTCGCCCTGGCCGTCTCGGACAAGCGACGGCGCATGGGCATCGGCTCACAACTCATGGAGGCCCTGATGGAGGCGGCCCGCGGCCAGGGCGTCCACGTCATCGAGGGCCAGGTGCTGTCCGACAATCAGCGCATGCTGTCCCTGATGCAGGAACTGGGGTTTTCCGTGCGCCCCTCCCGGGAGGATCCGGGCATTCGGGTGGTGGAGCGGTGGTTGTGAGGTGAGGGCCGTAAAGTGTAGCCTGTGTTGAGCGAAGCGAAACACGGGTTAAATATTGCATCGGCATTCGGTAAATGCCAGCGGGTTAAAGATTGTTCCGGTAACTGCTTGCCCTAAACCTCTATCGCATGCTTCTGTATCCGGTACAGCAGCGTGTCCCGGCTGATACCCAGTAATCGCGCGGCCTTGCTGCGATTACCCCCGCTCAGTCCGAGGGCCTGGC
>JAHEHQ010000438.1 GCA_024644505.1 Gammaproteobacteria bacterium | reverse complement strand
ATGAAAACAGCCATGCCTGCGACAAGGCCATAGAAAACTACAAGGCCGCATTGGCCTTTTCGGATGCCAAGTTCAAGCGGATACTGAATACCCAGATAGGATCCTGTTACTACATGCTGGAGGATTTCTCGACCGCCTATAAATACCTTTGGAAGGGATTGAATCCTTACGCCCACAAGACCGCCGAGGCGGACCTCTACCAGCTGGCCTTTTCGGCCTTCGTGGTCGGAGAAACCCAGGAATCCATCCTGCTTCTCAGGATGCTGCTTCATGGATCCCCTGTGGAGGAACAGACGGTGGTTGCGGAAGCGAGGGCGTTGCTTCAGAAACTGGAACAGGAAGGTGATGCAGCCCCGTCATTCCTTGAGTGGGTGTTGGAAAAAGCAAAAGCGCTGTTCACGGGAGCCGCCTGACTCCAGATCAGGAAAGCGGGTATCGACACCGGGATCAAAGCCTGGAAAAAGACAGAAGAACAACGGCTGTGGAATGGACCCGATTGTTAAACCTAGAGGTTAAGCTTTGGGACCAAACAACGTATCAGGCTGTTCCTGTACTGCTGGAATGGCACAACAACGTTGGCAATCAGTCCCTTACACAGGTTCCAGTTGGGTTCAACAGAAGGCCGGGTCCATACCACAGCCGTCGTTATATACTGTAGCGGCACTGGGGGGAAAAACTTTAGCCCGCTTTTCGGATCAGAATTGGTGCAACACCCTGGACCGACGGGACAGCCCACCCGGTCCAGGCCCTAACCGTGCAGTGCCTGGGACAGGGACCTCACTTCTTCCTTTGATTCCAGAAGCAGATTCTCGCTGAGTTCTTCGTCAACACCCAGTTTGATACAGGCTGGTATCTTACTCATCTCAGGCAGATCGACGCACTGCGATTCCGACAGGTGGGCAATCAGGTTGGCAACGGTCACAATATCGGTGGCATCCGGCTCACCGGCGTGTTTCCGGTCCAGCACATGATGTTCGTCCACCGCATTGACAATCTGTTCCGGGAACCCCCAGGATTCCACAATCGCGCGACCCACCCCGATATGCCAGTCTGTCATCAAGTCGAAAAGCGCAGTCGTATCCTTGAATAACGCGGGGAAACGCTCCACTCGGGTAAGGATATAAAACTTCCCGATATCATGAAGCAGTCCGGCCAGCATCGCCTCATCCGGTTTCTTAAAATTCGGCTCCCGCCCGGCCAACAGATAGCATATTGATGCGACGAGCACACTGTGCTTTCTGTTGTTCACAATGTGGGCATGCATTGCGCTTCCTTCTGGTGCAGAAAAAGTGTTGTCCATGGCCATGGACACCGCGGCGTTTCGCACCATATCGAAACCCAGACGATTGATGGCCGTCTTGAGATCCGTGATCTCCATGGGTCCACGCTTGAGCATGGCGGAATTTACCAGCCGCAAAAGGCGGGTGGCCAGTATCGGTTCGGAACGAACGACCTGGGCAACCTTGTCCAGGGTTACGTCAGGATCATTGAGCACCTCCCGAACCCGGATCGCGACATCGGGGAATGGGGGCAGATCAAACTTGTTGCTGGAAATATCCTCTGCGAGTTTTGTTACGAACTCGAAGGCGGCTTTCCGTGCCATGGTTTCCCCGGTTTCCGGCTGTGGGGTCCCCTGCTCCGGCGTACCGACGACCTCACCGAGTGTTATCTCTTCTACGATCTCCGAATCCTTGGTTTTCACAAAACGTTTAGTCATATCGGTTACCTTGATGAATCAGCCAGACAGAGTTGATCAGTTCTCTTTCTGCTCGTGATATTCCTGTTCGATATTGATGTCCCAGATTCTCTTCTTGGAGACATCTCCCTTGATGATGTTTTCCACCGCGGTCATGGCGGTGAGCATCGAATGATCCTGGTTGTTGTATCGGTGCATTCCGTTTCTACCGACAAGAAACAGATTCTCTATCGAATCCGTGTACTCCCGGACCCGATCAAAGCACTCGTAGGCCTCCCCGAAATAACCCGGGTAGGCCTTGGGCATCCGTATGACCGTTGCATCCAGCAGGTCCTCGGGCTTTATAAACCCGATCTTTTCCATCTCTTTGGCGGCAAACGAAATAAGTTTATCGTCCGCCATTGACCAAAGTTGATCGCCTTCATCGCAGAAATACTCGAGGCCGATCCAGACGGTACCGGGATCGCGCACCATGTAGGGACTCCAGTTGTTGAATATCTGCACCCGTCCCACCTTGACATCCCGCTCCTGGATGTAGATCCAGTTATCCGGCAGATTTCCGGACTCACTTGCGGTCTGTTTACTGCCATGGTTCACCTGCAGTCTTCGCAGCAGCATGCCCACAGTAATAAAGTCCCGGTACTGCAAACCGCCGGCAACCTGGCGCACCGCTTCAGGGACCGCATCCCCCATGCCATTGATAAGATCCTTGACCGGCATGGTGGAGAAGAAATAGTCCGCCTCAATCTCTCGTGTACCACCACCTGCGTGGTCGAAGAACTCCGCCGCAACGATGCGGTTGCCCTCGATCCTTAAAGATCGTGCCTCCCAACCCCTGTTCACCTCCCCACCCTGCGCGGTAACACGTTGGGCGACCTCTTCCCAGAGCTGCCCCGGGCCATACTTCGGGTAAAGAAAGCGCTCGATAAGGGAGGTTTCCGTATCCTTCTGAGACACGTGCTCATCCCTGGTCCCGGCCAGGCTCTTCAGGGCATGCAGAAGCACACGGGAGATGGAAAGCCCCT
>JAHEHQ010000093.1 GCA_024644505.1 Gammaproteobacteria bacterium | reverse complement strand
ACTGCTTGCGTATCCAGTTCAACCGGGCTTTTCCATCCGGCCCCGACGAGGTGGTGTCGTAGTAGAGAATCAGGGGCTTCCCTGTTTCCCTATCAACACCATTCGGGTAACCCGCCTCGGCCAGCAGCTGCCTGGCCACCGCAATGGCCTTGCGCCTGGGCTTCCCATCCCTGACCTCGTAGACCTGGTGATTGACGCCTTCGACACCGGTCCGGTTGCCGAAGATACCCGGGGGAATGGGGCCCTGGGCGGCCACACCGCGGCCGTTGTTGAAGATGGAGATGTACTCCTCGTAGTCCATGGCAATGGAAATGGCCTGACGCAGCAGGCGATTGCGCTCCGCATCCCCGCCCACGACGGCATCGGACATGTTGAATCCCATGTAGAAAATGGACGTCGTAACCGCCGTCTGCAGCTTGATCCCTTTCTCCTCCATCACCTCAGTGAGCTCCAGGTCTCCCTGGTCGGAAAACTGCACCGCCTGATCAAAACTGTCTGAGGAAATACCGGAGGTATCGTAGTAGCCCTGCAAAAACTTGTTCCAGTAAGGTATGGACTCCTTTTCCAGGCTGTAGGATGCCTTTTCGATAAAGGGAAGCGGCTTGTGCGCGTCGTCAAGAAGACCCGCCTGCCGATCGCCGGGTTCACCTGTATCCGGGTACGTCTCTCCGTGAAAATTAGGGTTGACCGCAAGCACCATCCGCAGATTCGGATTGTTCTCCTCAAGCATGAAGGGGCCGCTGCCCAGTGGGTACCAATGCAGAGAGATGTTGCGTTTTTCCAGCCCGGGCTGGGAATAGAAGGCCTCCGCCTCCCAGGGCATGGGTGAAAAGAAGGGCATGGCCAGCCAATAGACGAACTGGGGATACTTGCCTCGCAGCCGCACTCTGAAACGATGAGTGTCCAGCACTTCTACACCTTCCAGATCAAATGACCGCAGGTCCAGCCAGAGATCGTCATCACCCTCCGAAGCCTTCAACTTACCGTAGGCCGCACTTGTCTCCTCGCCATACTCGGGAAAACCCAGAATGTACTCGCCCATCACGCCCGCTATCGGTGAATTCAGCCGGGGATAAGCCAGACGTTTTATCTGGTACACGTAGTCAGCTGCAGTCACTTCCCGGGTCCCTGTTTTCGGAAAATCCGAAAGCGTATTGACCGACTCGATGAATTCCGGATCCAGTTGGTGATAGAGGTAGTTCCCCACGTCGTCCGTGGCAAGCGCGGGATGGGGTTGATAGCGCATGCCCGGTTTGATGCTGATCTCGTATTCGCTGAAGGCGATGCGCTCCGCATCCGCATCCTCAGGAAGTTTGTTACCATCTGCATCCAGAAATACGGGGGAAGGGACCTGCTCCGCCCCCAGCGGAATCAGTTCATAGGGACGCTTGAGAAAATGGTACTGGAGCAGGGGCTCATAGATCTGGGCGATAAACGCATATTCGTTGGCGCTGTATGCCCTCACGGGATCCAGGTGCTTGGGACGCTCGGTAAAGGAGCTGTAGAGGATGTTGCGCCCTTTGTCGGCCTTGGGATACGGGTTGTTCCATGCGCCGTCACCGCAGCCACTGAGCAGTATGAGCACAAGCAGCGGGAGCAGCCGGGCTAATTCTGACAGTTTCTGCTTGCTGTTTGGGTCCATGGACTCTCGAGGATACGACGATACTTACGACATTTTAACCGCAACGGGCGTTTTTATTTCTGTTTTCTGTTAATTTATGGCTTTTTATTACACCGATCGGGGAAATGAATCGGCATCTCCTCATCGAGCATTGCAGTGAGGCTTCTTCATGGGTTTTCTACAAGACAAACGAATACTTATCACCGGCGTTGCCAGCAACCGCTCCATCGCGTGGGGAACCGCCCGGGCAATGAGCCGGGAAGGCGCGCAACTGGCTTTCAGTTATCAGACCGAGAAACTGCGTCCACGGGTTGAAAAACTGGCTGCAGAGCTCGGGTCCGACATCGTGCTGCCTCTCGATGTAGCCTCAGACCAGCAGATTGACGATATGTTCCTGTCGCTGGGGAACCTCTGGGACGGCCTGGACGGCATCGTGCACTCCATTGGTTTTGCCCCGCGGGAGGAACTGGAAGGCGGTTACGTGAATTCGGTAACCCGTGAAGGATTCTCCGTTGCCCACGACATCAGCTCCTACAGCTTTGCCGCCTTGGCCAAGGGGGGCCGGGATATGATGCTGGGCCGCAACGGCGCACTGCTTACCATGACGTACCTGGGCGCCGTGCGTACCATTCCAAACTACAACGTGATGGGTGTCGCCAAGGCGAGCCTGGAGGCCAACGTCCGCTACCTGGCAGACTCCCTGGGTCCTGAAGGTACCCGGGTCAATGCCGTATCGGCAGGTCCGATCCGTACCCTGGCCGCGTCCGGAATATCCGGATTCAAGTCAATGTTGTCGGAAGCGGAAAAAAAGAATCCGCTGCGCAGGAACGTGACTATCGATGAAGTCGGAAATGCCGCAGCTTTCCTTTGCTCCGATCTTGCGTCGGGTGTTACGGGAGATGTCCTTTACGTGGATTCCGGCTATCACATTCTGGGACTGGTCTGATAACGGGCCCGGACCAGATCGTCATTCCGGCGCAGGCCGGAATCCAGGAAAGCGACTGCAATCGTCATCTGGATCCCGGCCTGCGCCGGGATGACAGTGGCTTTGAGCCTTAATTCAGGTGCCATTTGGCCCGGTCCGGGCATGATTCAACTATTTTAAACCTATTGCTGCTCCTGCCGGGTGATGACAATCTGGGCGTTTTTGCGCTGGTTTTCGATGAAATGGTTGAAGTACGCAGTGCCTCGTGAACGTTCCTGCAGATTTTTCAACGCATTTTCATTTTCCTTGTCGTCCTGTCCGAGCACACCGTCCTTAACAGCGCCTAGGGCGATAATGGCGTAATCTCCGTTGGCCAGCACGGTGCCGTCATACTGACTGTCGTCCCCCATGGGCCTCGGCATCTTGAACAGCCTCTGCAGCAGGGCAGGCGGCAGCACCCGGTCGTTACGTCCCACCAGGCCGCTGCTGACGACCGTCAGCGCTTCGGCGTCGGCCAGAGACTGAAGGCTCTCTCCCTGTTTCAACCTGCCGAGCAGTTCCTCACCCCTCTTACGGGCCATTTCCCCGGCCTTTTCGAGCTTCAGTTTCTCTTCGATTTCTGCCTGTACGTCATCGAACGGGCGAACTGTTGCCTCCTCGTGTTCGATGACCCGAAGAACCACCATACGCTCCGGCCCGATCTCTATCGCCTCGCTGTTGTGGCCTTCTATCAATACGTCGTCGCTGAACGCTGCGCCAACAACCTTGGGCGCAGCGAACAGATCGGCGGCACCCCCTTCCCGCCCCAGCCAGTCACTGGTCAGGGTGGTCATTCCCAGGGCTTCGGCGGCGGGCTGAAGGCTGTCCGGATCCTCATAGGCCAGGTCGCTCAGCCTTTCCGCATACTCGTAAAACAGTCTCTCCGCCTCACTTTTGAGAAATGCCTGGCGAATCTCTTCCTTTGCCTCTTCATAGGATTTTCCCTGGGCCGGGCGAATCGCGGTCAGCTTGATAACGTGAAAACCAAAAGAACTTCTGACTGGCTCGCTGACGTCATCGGTTTTCATACCGAATACCGCGTCCTCGAAGGCCTGGTCCATAACACCTTTCTCGAAGAAACCGAGATCTCCTCCCTGATCCGATGATCCCGGATCCTGGGAGACCTCACGGGCAACGACGGCGAAATCCTCGCCGGCCCGGATCCTTCCCAGTGCGGCATCCGCGGCCTGTCTGGCGGCATCTGCAGCCTGCGCATCCGCACCCTCTTCCACAGTGATCAGGATATGGCTGGCCCTTCTCTGTTCGGGTGTGAGGTACTCATGTTTCTGCTGCTCGTAGAAACCCAGCAGGCTTTCTTCATCTGCCGTGAGTGTTTTGGAGATGTTGTCGATTTGCAGATCGAGGTACTCCACCTTCACGCGCTCCGGGGCAATGAAACGGTCCTGGTTTGATGCGTAATAGCCCCGGATCTCGTTTTCGCTCACTTCTGCACCCGCCAGAAACGGTTTTGATTCGACCTCCACATATTGCAGTTCACGCTGCTGACGCGTCAGTGCTATCTGCTGCTTCAGCTCTTCATCCGTGGTGAATTCAGAAGCGACAATGGCCTTTGACAGCTGCTCGCTTACCAGTGCACGTCGCATCTGATCCTCGAATCCGGCAGGGGTGAGGCCGCGCGACCTGACGCCCCTTTCATAGGCCTGTTGGTCGAAACGTCCGGCAATTGAAAAACCCGGAATGCTGACTATCATCGCCCGCACCAGATCATCCCCCGCACTCAGCCCCATATCAGCCGCGGATTGCAGTATGAGCTGATTGCGTATCATGGAATTGAGGACCTCCTCACGCAGCCTGGCTTCGTCGAAGAGTTCCGGGCGGTAGTTGGCTCCCAACTGCTGGCGCAGCCGTTGTCTGAACTCCCTGTATCCCCTCTCGAACTCCCTCTCGGTTATCTCCTGTCCATTGACCGTGGCAACAGCCCGTTCCGACCCAACACCCAGATACTCCTGTATGCCCCACAGAGCGAAAGGGATACTGATTAGGATCACGATAAACCAGGCAATCCAACCCTGGGCACGTTCCCTGATTTGCTGAAGCATGGTGTCTCCCGCAGATACTTTCCGATGACAAATGAAAACGGGGTATCCAAAGATACCCCGCTGCTTTTTGGTTATTGGCGGAGCGGACGGGGCTCGAACCCGCGACCCCCGGCGTGACAGGCCGGTATTCTAACCATCTGAACTACCGCTCCATTTCTGGTGGGCGCTGCAGGGATCGAACCTGCGACCCTCGCCTTGTAAGGGCGATGCTCTCCCAGCTGAGCTAAGCGCCCCAAGAAAGGGGCGCTAGTTTACGGCATCCTTCAGTGCTTTTCCAGCCTTGAATGAAGGGTTTCTGGAAGCTTTGATGGAAATGGTCGCACCGGTCTGGGGGTTTCTGCCGGTCCTGGCCGCTCTTTCCCGAACGGTGAACGAGCCAAAGCCGATGATCGAAACCTGCTCACCGTCCTTCAATGCCTTGGTGATGGCTTCAACCATGCCGTCAAGGGCACGTCCGGCCGCTGCTTTGGAGATGTCTGCGGCATCCGCCATCTGGTCAACCAATTCTGTCTTATTCATGAATTTTCGTTCTCCCCTTCTGGTGAAATCAATTCGCTGTGTGTTGTGTCTAGAGTGATGGGCATGCGACTTGCTGAGTGCCCGAAAATGGCTCAATCTTATACCAGCGCGCAGGAAACAGTGTCAAGGGAACTGTCGTTAATATTATCCGGGGTAATCGCTTTATGTGATGATTACCCCGCAAAATCAGCGCTTTTCGAACATACATTATGGAAAAATCACTGTCATTGCACTCGATCAATGTCGGGTCAATCCGCCGCCCTTTTTTACGGTTTTTTTGCGGGTCGTTACCTTGGGCTTGGCACTGGAATCGTGGCTTTCCCCCACTTCCCTTGAACGGGGCTGAGGCAGCTCTGTAAGCGCTATCTCCAGCACCTGGTCTATCCAGCGCACAGGCTTGATCTCCAGGTTTTGCTTAATGTTCTTGGGGATCTCAACGAGGTCTCTTTCGTTTTCCTCCGGTATGATCACGGTCTTGATGCCGCCGCGATGGGCCGCAAGCAGCTTTTCCTTCAGGCCGCCGATGGGCAGAACTTCTCCCCGCAGGGTGATCTCGCCAGTCATGGCGACATCCGCCCGCACCGGAATCTGGGTCAGCGCGGATACCAGACAGGTACACATGCCGATGCCGGCACTGGGTCCGTCTTTCGGTGTGGCACCTTCGGGGACATGTATGTGTACGTCGTTCTTCTGGTGAAAATCATCTGCCAACCCCAGAACGCCCGCGCGGCTCCGAACCACGGTCATGGCTGCCTGTATGGACTCCTGCATGACCTCACCCAGTTGACCCGTGTGAGTCAGTATGCCCTTGCCCGGAACCAGCGCCGCTTCAATGCGCAGCAATTCCCCGCCAACTTCCGTCCAGGCAAGACCCGTCACTTGTCCGACCTGATCGAACTCATCAACCTCACCATAACGGAAGCGTTTTACGCCCAGGTACTTTTCCAGGGACTTGGGCGTGATCGTGATGCATTTACCATGCTTCTTCAGCATGATCTCCTTGACCACTTTTCTGCATATCTTGGAGATCTCGCGTTCAAGGTTTCTGACACCTGCCTCTCGTGAGTAGTAGCGCACGATATCGCGGATGGCGCTCTCCCGTATCTGCAATTCACTTTTCTTGAGACCGTTGTTCTCAATCTGTTTGGGCACCAGATAACGCATGGCGATGTTGATTTTTTCGTCTTCGGTATACCCGGAGAGCCTGATCACCTCCATGCGATCGAGTAGCGCCGGTGGTATATTCATGGTGTTGGCGGTGGCGACGAACATGATCTCAGACAGATCGAAGTCCACTTCCAGATAATGATCAACAAAGGTGTGGTTCTGCTCCGGATCCAGCACCTCGAGCAGTGCCGAGGCGGGATCGCCCCGGAAATCCATTGCCATTTTGTCTATTTCATCCAGCAGGAACAGGGGGTTTCGGGTACCCACCTTGGACAGGTTCTGGATGATCTTCCCGGGGAGTGCACCTATGTACGTCCGGCGGTGACCCCGTATCTCAGCCTCATCCCTGACACCACCCAGGGCCATGCGCAGAAACTTCCGGTTGGTGGCATGGGCGATCGACTGCCCCACCGAGGTCTTGCCAACGCCGGGCGGACCAACGAGGCAGAGTATGGGGCCCTTGAGTTTGCGAACCCGCTGTTGTACCGCCAGGTACTCGATGATGCGTTCCTTTACCTTGTGCAGCCCGTAATGATCTGCTTCCAGGACGTCTTCCGCAATCTTGAGATCGTTGCGTATCTTGGTTCTCTTCTTCCAGGGCACGCTTACCAGCGTATCTATGTAGTTGCGCACTACCGTGGCTTCGGCCGACATGGGCGACATAAGCTTGAGCTTGTTGAGTTCCGCCTGGGCCTTTTCCTTGGCTTCCTTCGGCATGCCGGCCTTTTCAATCCGGTTGTGCAGGTCTTCTATCTCATTGGGAGCCTCTTCAAGTTCACCAAGCTCCTTCTGGATCGCCTTCATCTGCTCATTGAGATAGTACTCGCGCTGATTTTTTTCCATCTGGCGCTTGACCCTGCCCCTGATGCGTTTCTCTATCTGCAGCAGATCGTTTTCAGACTCCATCAGGGTCATCAGGTGCTCAAGGCGCTTGTACACATCCGCAATCTCGAGAACCTTCTGCTTCTCATCGAGTTTGAGGGACATGTGAGCCGCCATGGTATCCGCCAGGCGACTGGGATCGTCGATGCTCGACAGGGAGGTCAATACCTCAGGCGGAACCTTTTTGTTCAGTTTGACGTACTGATCGAACAGCGTGGTGGCCGATCGCGTCAGAACATCCAGTTCGCGCTCGTCCTGCTCCCTTTCCTGTTGAACCAGGGACGTGTGCGCGGTGAAATAGTCGTCTGTGGTCATGAACTTGACGAGTTGCACCCTCTCGCCACCCTCTACAAGCACCTTGACCGTACCGTCGGGGAGTTTCAGCAGCTGAAGAATGTTTGCAAGGGTCCCCACCTTGTAGAGATCCTTTACTGCGGGATCGTCAACTTCCGCGCTTTTTTGGGCAACCAGCAGAATCTGCTTGTTGTCCTGCATTGCGGCGTCGAGTGCCTTGATGGATTTTTCCCTGCCGACGAACAGGGGTATCACCATGTGGGGGTAAACCACCACGTCCCGCAGCGGCAGAACAGGGGCGGCGAAAGTGGTGGCAGGCTGATCGGATGTCTTTTCGTCTTGGCCCATTGAGGTCGTTCCTCCTGTGGGTTTTGATCACCTGAACCGGTTGACGTTCCTAAAGATACCCGATCCCGGCGGCTGTAACTCCGCCGAAGTGCGCAAGCAATCAATAACCATGGAGACAGGGCGAGTTTCACCCTGCCAGATTGTATAGTATGGAGCCTTATCTTGGGACTGGGCAGGGCTTATTCAACCGCCTGGACGCTATTTCAGGCAAAAATAGATTGATCTTGGGATCAGTCCGACGCCGCCAGTTGTTTCTCGCCGCCCTCGTAGATGATGTAGGGCTCGTTTTCACCCATTATCACGGTCTCATCGACCACTACCTTGCTGATGTCGTCTATTGACGGAAGATCATACATGGTGTCCAGCAAGACCTGCTCCATGATGGTTCTGAGTCCACGGGCACCCGTTTTTCGCTCCATGGCCTTGCGAGCTATTGCGTGAAGGGCATCCTCCCGAAACTCCAGGTCGCAATCCTCCATTTCGAAGAGGCGGCAGTACTGCTTGACCAGCGCATTCTTGGGTTCGGTGAGAATCTGGACCAGGGCCCCCTCGTCGAGCTCGTCCAGGGTAGCCACAACGGGTAACCGGCCGACAAATTCCGGGATCAACCCATAGCGTATCAGGTCCTCCGGCTCGACGTTGACCAGGATCTCTCCGACCTTGCTGGTTTCATCCTTGCTGTGGACCTCGGCCGAGAATCCGATGCCCCCTTTCTCGGAACGGTCCCTGATCACCTTTTCCAGGCCCGCAAAGGCCCCGCCCACGATAAACAATATGTTGGAGGTATCGACCTGCAGAAATTCCTGCTGCGGGTGTTTTCTCCCGCCCTGAGGCGGCACCGAAGCCACCGTTCCCTCTATCAGCTTGAGCAGGGCCTGCTGCACGCCTTCACCGGACACGTCACGGGTAATGGAGGGGTTGTCTGACTTGCGGGAGATCTTGTCGATCTC
>JAHEHQ010000092.1 GCA_024644505.1 Gammaproteobacteria bacterium | reverse complement strand
TCCGATATCGAGCTGATCGAGGATATCGTTTAACTGCAGGTCAGTGGGGCGGTTGAGCACGATCCCCATGGCCCCTTCCTTGTTGTGTTCGCAGATGTAGGTGACCGTATGGAAAAAGTTTCTGTCCTGCAGGCCAGGCATGGCGATCAGAAAATTGTTGGTGAGATCCGTGTTTTCGTTCATGTCGCAATTGTAACAGGAGATCCGTTTTTGGCCATCCTGCGAAGGATGAGATCACTGAAAGGTATTGTTGCTGCGAAACTGCCAGGTTCTGATGATATCTATGACATCCGTCTCTTCCCTGATTTCAGGTGGAAAGGGTGCAAAGGGTGCGGAGAGCCTGACGATGCGGACTGCGGCATCATCCAGGACTTTCTTGCCAGAGGACTTTTTTATATTGATCTCCCTGACCGAACCGTCTGCCAGCACCGCCACGTGCAGCACCAGGTTGCCGTACAACCTGCGCCGCTTGGCCTCGTCCGGATAATTCAGATTTCCAATGTTCTCCACTTTTCGGCGCCAGGCGTCCAGATAATTGGCGTATTTGTACTCCTGGGTGCTGGCGGTAAGGCGTTTGTGCCTGAGGCGTTTCGAATAGGCCTTCGTTTTCCGGTCGAGTTCGGCGGTAAGACGGGAGATTTCCTGGTTGGTGCTTGCAATCAGCTGCGCCGCCGACAGTGTTTTCTTTTCGCGGGGTTTGGTCTTCTTTTCCGGTGTTCGCTCAATCTTCCTGGGTTTCGCCCGGTGGCTTGTGATGACCTGTTTCCTGCGGGGTTGTACCTGGGTTTCGGACGGCTTCTCCACTGGCAGTTCGGCAGGTTTTTCGACAGGCAACGGTTGGGCCGGCATGGCGGGCGGGGCAACGGTAGGCCTGTCTTTCTGCTGCACGGTCCCCCCGCCCTTCTGGCTGGTCTGGGCCAGGAACTCGGCCTTGTCCGGTTTTTCGCTCGGTTTGGGGCTGTGCACCACCAGAATCTCCAGCGTGCGGTCCGGCGACTGCAGCTTCTCGGGAGGGTCCCGGGTGAAAGCGACGCCCAGGATCACGACCGCGTGAAAGACCAATGCAAAAAAGAGCGTCAAACCCAGCCGGTCGATCGGGTTGATATCTGCCGCAGAACTCATGAACCCCGGGTACCGCTACCGGTCATGGGTGGGCTGATGATCGTCTTTCTGTCCGTGTCCAGCAACTCCAGTCTCTGCTCCATTTCCGGGCTCATGTGGATGGCACCTTCGGCGTCGATCAGCATCACGAATTCGATACCCATATCCCGGGCGATTTCGTGCCACATGTCGGGACCCGCAACGAACAGGGCCGTGGCTGCCGCGTCAGCTGTGGTGGAATCGGGGTGTATCACGGTTACGGACCGGGTCCCCTCGGCGGGATAACCCGTTCGCGGATCAATGATGTGATGGTAGCGTTTGCCTCTCCAGGAAAAGTAACGTTCATAGTCCCCGGAAGTAAAGATGCTCTCGTCTCCCGAGACTTTTATCGTGGCTATGACGCCGGCGCCGTCGGGTCTGCGTATGGCGATATTCCAGGGTATACCGTTGCGTGAGCCGAATGCCCGGAGATCGCCGCCAGTGTTGAGGATGGCGTTCTTTATGCCGAGTTCTTTCAGATGCTTTACCGCCAGGTCGATGCCATAACCCTTGCCGAAGGCACCGAAATCAAGTTTGACCGAGGGATTGGAACTCTGCAGATTGATCCCCTCGATCCTGATGTCACTCATTCGGGGGTTGTTGAGCACCAACTCCTGGATCATGGCGTCGGGGGGGGGGTGGTGTCCCTCGGGGTTGTCGTCGTGAAAACCCCAGGCATCGATAAGATGTCCGACAGCGGGATTGAACAGATGCCGGCTTCTGGCGGACAGCGCTTGCCCCGACTTTACAAGGGGCAGGATCATGGGCGGCGCTGGAAACTGTATGCCAACCGCAAGTTGCTCGTTCGTTCTGCCCAATGGCCCGGGATTCCAGGCATGCCAGGCTTCGTGCATCTTGAGGAAGTCCTCTTCGACCGCTCTCGCAGCTTCCTGCGCCTGCTGTTGGGATGCGCCCACGATGGTGATGTCAACCAGCGTCCCGAAGGCCAGAAACCTGTCTGTATACACCGGTCGATCGGGGTAACAGCCTCCCAGCTGGAGCAGCAGCGCCAGAACAGTGTATAGGGCGGATTTGCGCATGGATTCAGGCCGCCAGCCTCTCTTCTATGGCATTCATCAGCCGGGCGCTGATATTGATCCCGAACTGCTTGTCGAGTTCCCGTATGCAGGTGGGGCTCGTGACGTTGATCTCAGTCAGATAGTCTCCGATGACGTCGAGCCCGGCGAATATTATCCCCTTTTCCTTCAGCGCCGGAGCCACCTCGGAGGCGATCCAGAGATCCCTTTCGGAAAGCGGGATCCCCACCCCTTTCCCCCCTGTCGCGAGGTTTCCCCGGGTCTCGCCCGGTTTGGGGATCCTGGCCAATGCGTAGGGTATGGGTTCACCATCCACCATGAGGATACGCTTGTCCCCCCGGTTTATCTCGGGCAGGAAGCGCTGGATCATGGCATAGCTCCGGCCATGGTCGGTCAGGGTCTCGATGATGACATTGCGGTTGGGGTCATCACGGCGGACGCGGAAGATGGAGGCGCCCCCCATACCCCCCAGGGGCTTGATAATCGTATCGCCCTGCTCATCGATATAATTCGAGATCCGATCATGATCCCTTGATATGAGCTGCGGTGGACAGCACTGGGGAAACCAGGCGGTGAAGAGTTTCTCGTTGCAGTCTCTGAGACTGGAGGGGCGATTGACCACCAGCGTGCCGAGTGCCTCCGCCCGCTCCAACAGGTAGGTGGAGTAGACATACTCCATGTCGAAGGGCGGATCCTTTCGCATCAGGATGACATCCAGTGCGTCCAGCGGCACCACCCTTTCTTCTGAAAATCTGTACCAGTCTTCCTGCCGGTTCTCCAGCTCCAGTTTCTGCATGCGGGCATGGCTGCGGTCGTTTTCCAGAAAAATGTCTCCCAGCTCCATATACCAGATCGGCCAGTTCCGGGAATTCGCCTCGAGTAGCATCGCTAAGGTGCTGTCCTTTAATACATTGATGGATTCTATGGGGTCCATCACAACACCGAGGGATATTGTCATGATTCAATAATACCTGAGGATGATTTTTTTGTCGGGTGGTGAATCGGCAGACGGGATGCCACTGCCCACTATACCCGCCGAAGGAATTGTTTTCCTTATTGCGGGTCGATTTCCCGCTTGTTAATGTTTCCCCTAAAGAATTTCCTGATTACGACCGAACTATCATTGGGAGCGGTTGGCGCGCAGTATATCGTCAGAGACGCTCCCCTGCCGTTCCACATAAGTAAAACTAGAGCGGCGGTGTTTTCGGGATACGGCAACAGAATCCATTAGTTTCTGTACAGAGGGGGGGACAGATTGAACCGGCGGACCTGATCCCTCCCCGTAGAGCGGGGCGAGTGATCGGCTACCGGATGTTCAGATGAATGTGAGGGCAATGAAAGCAATGGGCGAAGAGCGCTACCTGGATGTATCTGGTCTCAAGATCATGGTCATCGACGACAGCAAAACCATCCGGCGAACTGCGGAAATCCTGCTGAAAAAGGCGGGCTGCGACGTCTTGACGGCTACCGACGGCTTCGAGGCACTGGCGATCATAGCCGACAACCAGCCGGATGTGATTTTTGTCGACATCATGATGCCGAGGCTCGACGGCTATCAGACCTGCGCCCTGATCAAGAACAATCAGGAGTTCAAGCGAACGCCGGTTATCATGCTGTCCTCCAAGGACGGGCTGTTCGACCGGGCCAAGGGAAGGATTGTCGGGTCAGAGCAGTATCTTACAAAGCCCTTTACAAAAGACGAACTGCTGGGAGCGATCAGGCGGCACGCCAAGGCAGCCTGAGACACCCATGCCTTACTGCATTAATCCGGGTTGCCGGGATGGGCAATTCGAACATGGAGCGGGTAATACCGGCGAATGAGACGTTTATTCAATAAAAACCAGGCGGGTGTGTCCCGGGGAGCCGAGGCAAAAACGGCCGATACCGAACAGCAAACGGTTCTCGTGGTTGACGATTCCCCAACGGAAATGCACGTCATCAGGGGTATCCTGGAGAAGGGCGGTTACCAGGTGATTACGGCGGTCGATGGGGAGAGCGGTGTCGCGGAGGCCAAACACTCCAAACCCGATCTCATCCTGATGGACGTGGTAATGCCCGGGCTGAATGGTTTCCAGGCAACCCGCCAGTTGAGCCGCAATCCGGAAACTTCGGAAATTCCAATCATCATGGTCACAACCAAGAGCCAGGAGACGGATCGTGCCTGGGGCCTGAGGCAGGGCGCCAGAGAGTATGTGGTTAAACCGGTCGCAGCCGGAGAACTGCTCAACAAGATCAAGTCAATCCTAAATGCCTGACGGGAAGCAGGAAATGTCTTCAGACCGGTCGCGGGAACTGCTACTGCTGTTGAAAGATATGGAGCAGCGCAGCAGACAACATGCGGGCGGCCTGCCGGACCAGGAAGAAGCCCACTGGCTCTGGGAAGGTATCCAGTTTCTGATTTCCGGGACAACCCTGGTTGCCTCCCTGAAGGATATCAGGGAGATCCTCAATTTCCCTGCGGTATTGACGCCGATACCCGGCACCCAGCCCTGGATGCTTGGGATTGCCAATATCCGCGGAACCCTGTTGCCGGTCATTGACTTGCAGAAGTTTATGGGCGGGAAAGCCATAGCTACCGACAAACACAGCAGGGTGCTGGTTTTCGATCATAACGGGGTCCGGGCCGGCCTTTTGGTTGGGGAAGTGCGTGGTATGCACCATTTCAGTGAGGATCAGCACGCAAAGCCTCCACAACTGGCGGGTCCGTTGAACAGTTACATCAGCGAGGCGTTCCATGCGGATGGTCGGGACTGGCCGGTGTTTGACATCGGAATGCTGATGGAAAGCCCTGATTTTCAAAAGGCCTCGTTGTGACCGGGATGGCGCCGCCACCCGCAACGAGCCATACGATTTTTTTGGAGAAAGAGTGAGATGAAAAAACAGTCTGCGGGCAGCAATACCGCATCCAATCTACTCGTGGCACTGTTATCGGCAGGATCGCTCCTATTCATGTTATTGGCGGCCCTGGCCCTTTACCACATGTCCCGATGGGACACGAATGACGAGCAGTACCTGCTCCGTGCACTGGATCTGAAGAGCGGCGCCCTGGAGATCAACAGACAAACCCTGGATGCGTTTGCGGGTGATCAGGATGCGTTCGCGAATCTCAGGGAGTCCCGGGATTCGATGGAGCGCCTGGTGAACGAACTCAACAACGGCGTACCCGAACAACAGCTGCCGCCTTCCCCCCCGGAGGTCGCCTCGCAACTGCAGACGATGGGCAGTGCCTGGCTGGATTTGCGGGAAATTGCTGACGGTATTCTGAATGGCAGGGAGGCGATCACTTCGCTGGCAGAGTCTGCCGGTATTATTTCCGGGACCCTTCCGCGTTTGGAAACGCTTTCCGCCCGGCTTCTGGACAGTATGCTCCAGGCCGGCGCTTCCTCCCGACAAATCGCGGTGGCATCAGAACTGCTGGTTGTGCTGGCCCGCCTGGATCGGAGTCTGTCGGGCATTCTCGTTGCCGGGCAAACGGCAGAAAAGGCTGTTGATCAATTCGGCAACGCCACCCAGGTCTTCGGGCGGAATCTTAGCGTCCTGCTCAAAGGTGATCAGGAACTGGGTATCCTGGCCCTGAATGATCCTTCCCTGGTCGACCAATTGGGCCTGGTGGCCGAATTGTTCGGAAGTGTAAACGATCAGGCAGCCGGTATTGTGGGAACATTTCCTGCCGCGCTGCCCGCCCTGGCAAGGGCGGCGGATCTCGATTCCGCCTCGGGAAATGTGAGTCGTGCGGGATCGGCACTCGTGAATGCCTACAGTGAGTCTCCCGGACGATACAGTATCGCGGGCATCAAGGTGGGCCCCCTGATGCTGACCCTGCTGGGGCTGTTGGCGGTGCTGTTTCTGTTGATGCTGGTTTACGTCCTGGTTTTCAATGCCCGGCGCAGAGAGGATGTCAGCAAGAAGCAAAACGAACGCAATCAACAGGCAATTCTCAGGTTGCTCGATGAGATGGGTGACTTGGCGGACGGTGACCTTACCGTCACCGCCACGGTAACCGAAGATGTGACCGGAGCGATAGCCGATTCGATCAACTATGCCATCGAGGCGTTGCGCAGCCTGGTAACCACCATCAACGAAACCTCGGCCCAGGTCTCGACATCCGCCCAGGAAACCCGCGCCACCGCCATGCATCTGGCGGAATCCAGTGAGCATCAGGCAGAACAGATCGCCTCAGCCACCCAGTCGATCAAGGAGATGACGCTCGCCATCGACCAGATGTCCAACGATGCCACCGAGTCGTCGGAGATCGCTCAGCGTTCGGTCGAAATCGCCTCGAAAGGAGCCGTGTCCGTACACCGCACCATTCAGGGTATGGACACCATTCGTGAGCAGATCCAGGATACCGCCAAGCGGATCAAGCGATTGGGCGAAAGCTCCCAGGAGATCGGCGACATCGTGGAGCTGATCGATGATATTGCCGATCAGACCAACATTCTGGCGCTCAATGCCGCGATGCAGGCGGCGATGGCCGGAGAAGCGGGCCGCGGATTCGCCGTGGTGGCGGACGAGGTGCAGCGGCTGGCGGAACGCTCGGGTAACGCAACCAAACAGATCGAGGCGCTGGTCAAAACGATTCAGGCCGACACCAACGAGGCGGTATCCTCCATGGAGTCGACCACCACCGGTGTGGTGGCAGGCGCGAAGATGTCCGAGGATGCCGGCGAGGCACTCAAGGAGATTGAAAGCGTGTCGAAATCCATCTCAGAGCGTATCAGCAAGGTGGCTGCGTCGGCACGGGTGCAGTCGGGTGCCGCGGAGAAGATCGACGTCACCATGAATGTTATTCAGGAAATCACCACCCAGACATCTGACGGTACAGGCCAGACCGCCGCTTCCATCGGAAATCTTGCGGATCTGGCGGATGATCTCCAGCGTTCGGTATCGGGTTTCCGCCTGCCGGACTAAAGCCGTAATCTTTCTTGACCGCGAATAACGGGGACCGGAGATAAGTTGACTATCAATGCCCAGTTTCAGCACATCCGCGAGAGAGGCGGAAGACAAGGTATGAGGGAAGCGCAAGAACACAGCACGCTTAAATGGATAAGGAACGAACTCGATACCCTGATCGAGCAATCCCGCCATGCCCTGGAGTCCTATGTCGATGTTCCGGGCGACAAAAGTTCGATTGAGCAGTGCATCACCAACCTGCATCAGGTCCGGGGCAGCTTGCAGATGCTGCAGCTCTATGGTGCCGCAATGCTTGCCGAAGAGATGGAGCTGGTGGCGGTCTCGATGCGGGATGACGAGCTGAAACGCTTGGGCGAAGCCGCAGAGGCGTTGATGTTGGGGATGGTCCAGCTTCCCGAGTATCTGGAGAAGCTCGAGGAAGGTGCGCGGGACATTCCCCTGTTGATACTGCCGGTTCTCAATGAGCTGCGCGTCACCCGGGGCGAGGCCCAACTCTCCGAAGTGGCACTGTTCGCCCCTGATCTCGAGCAGAAGCTGATTTCCGAAAAGGTCGAGGGGGAGGCCAATCCCCAGCTGCCGGCACTTGCCCGGCGGATACGCCTCGGATATCACAAGGCACTGCTGGAGTGGTATCGGGATGCCGATATCGACCATGGTCTCAAGGGTATCCGCGAGGTACTCAAGAATCTGGAACATCACTCAGGCACCAGACAGGTAAGACGCCTGTTTCGAGTCGGGGTGGCCTTGACGGAGGCGCTGCGGGAGGGGGGGGTAAAACCAGGCGCGGCGTCCAAGGAGCTTTACGGGAGGCTGGATCGGGAGATAAAGAGAATCATAGATTCAGGCGAGCAGGAGGTTGCCCGGAAACCGGCCAATGACCTGTTGCAGAATCTTCTTTTCTATGTGGCCTGTGACGATTCCGAGAACCCGTTGGTCAGGGAGGTGAAAAAGGAGTTCGGGCTGGAAAACACACTGATATCCCAGACCGAGATCGACAGGGGGAAAGCGGAGTTTCATGCACCGGGACGGGAATTGATGAAATCGGTGAGAGGTGCCATTGGCCCGGAACTTACCGCCATAAAGGATGGGGTCGATCTCTACCTGCGGGACGGCACGGCGGACATAAAAAGACTGGATTCCCTGGAAAGGCCGATGCGGAGGATCGCCGATACCTTTGGCATGATCGGCCAGGGGGCGTTGCGTGAGCGACTGAAACGACAGGCGGAAAAGATTCAGGAGTTCCGTGAGTCCGGTGAACCGCCGGATGAACAGGCCTTGATGAACATGGCGGGTGACATCCTGTACGTTGAGACTTCTTTGGAAAATCTGTCATCCGCCCACCATCATCCGCCGATGCCGGAGCAGGCAGATGCAGAAGGCTCACCACTGCCTCAGGGAGAGCTGGAAAAACTGGTCGATACGGTGATGCGCGAAGCCGAGATCGACATGGCCAGAAACAAAGAGGCCATCATCAGTTACCTGGAAACGCCGGATGACAAATCCATGCTGGAGGAAGTGCCAAGGCGCTTCAGATCCATATCCGGCGCCTTCAGGATCATGAATCTCGACAGCGTGGCGGAACTGCTCGAATCTCTGGCCGGGTATGTGGTCACCCGGTTTCAGGGATCGGATGAACCGCTGCCCGCGGAGCATCTCAATCTTTTTTCAGATGCACTGACCGCCATTGAATATTTCATGCAGGCCATTGCCGAGGGGCGGGGCGTCCAGGACGAGA
>JAHEHQ010000091.1 GCA_024644505.1 Gammaproteobacteria bacterium | reverse complement strand
GAACGGATGAAAACCATTCCGGCATGGGTGTTCGTCCTGCTGCTTATCAGCTGTTCTGGCGACCCGGGTCAGGGTCCCGTCGGAGTGAATTGGGACAGGGATGCCTGTGAGCGCTGCAGAATGGTGCTCAGCGACCGTGCCTATGCCGCCCAGGTGCGTTTCTTTCCGGAAGACGGTCGTTCCAAGGTCTTCAAGTTCGATGACATCGGCTGTGCGGTCCTTTGGCTGGAGGACAAACCCTGGAACCGGGACCCGAAAACCGAAATCTGGGTCAGGGATAGGCTCAGCGATCAATGGATCGACGCCCGCACAGCGGTGTACATAAAGGGAAGAGTCACCCCCATGGCGTACGGTCTGGGCGCCCAGTCGCAAGCAGACCCGGCAGGAATGAATTTTACCCAGGCGAGATCACACATAGCCGGGGTGGAGCAGCGCTTCAACGTCCATGGCGTGGCATTATTGGATCGCCTGCGGAAGCAGGCAGCGGAGAGAGAGGTTGAACCAAGCACCAAAAATGGAAGGAACAAGTAACTAGTAACTAGTTACTAGAAACTAGAAACTCAATTCAATGAAAAATCTTCTGCTAAGCGCCCAGACCGACATCATCGAATCCCTCAGGGCCAGATGGTTCCTCATCTATACCCTGGTGTTCGGCGGATTGGTGGTGCTGTTATTTGCCTACGGGTTGGCGGAGTCCCGGATCATGGGCTTTACCGGGCTTTCAAGGCTGCTGCTCACTTACATACAGCTGACCATGGCTATCCTGCCCGTGTTTGTGCTGATTACCACGGTGCGGTCGGTGGCCGGTGACCGGGAGGCGGGCGTCTTCGAGTATCTGCTTTCCCTGCCCATCAGCCTCGGCGCCTGGTTCTGGGGAAAGATCCTGGGGCGTTTCACCATGGTGTTCATGCCGGTCTTCGTCGCCATGCTGGGTGCCGTTGCCTGGGGCTTGATCAAGGGCGTGGAACTGCCGACGACGCTGTTTATCTATTACACGGCCCTGTTGATGGTGCTCGCCTGGTGTTTTCTGGGTATCGGCATGCTGATATCCACCCTGGCCCGGTCATCGGACGTGGCCCAGGGTGCCGCCTTCGTCACCTGGTTGACCCTGCTGCTGTTTCTGGACCTGATATTGCTCGGGGTTCTTATCCAGGAGCATCTGCCGGCGGAATCCGCGGTGGCCATCGCCCTGGCCAATCCGATGCAGGTATTCCGCACCGCGAGTATGATGCTGTTCGATCCGCAGCTGGTTCTGCTGGGGCCCTCGGCCTACGTGATCCTGGATAACTTCGGCCAGTCGGGTTACATCGCCTATGCGCTGATATATCCGGTTCTCCTGGGCACCGCATGCATGACGCTGGGTTATCATCTGTTCAGAAGAAGTGATCTGCCTTGATGAAACATCAATCAAATCCATGTAGCCTGCGTTAAGCGCAGCGAAATGCGGGTCTTTCTTCGAACCCGTGTTTCGCTGCGCTCAACACAGGCTACCAATTTGTCAGTGAATTTTCTGACGTGCGGTGCTGAAGAATGCCTTTGAATCCATCCAGAACGTTTTTATGGGTTATCGCGATCTTTCTGTTCGCAGCCTTGTCCGGTGTCGCCATGATCCGGGTGTGGCCCCTGCTGAATCCCGATGTCACCGAATCGGCAACGGCGGATTCGGCCTGTGACCTGAGGGCGGGTCCCTGTACGTCGAGTCTGCCGGGTGGGGGCCGTATCAGCCTCTCGATCACCCCCCAGACCATCCCCGTGCTCAAGCCGCTGACACTGGAGGTGAAACTGGATGGCCTGGATGCGGGCAGCGTTGAGGTGGATTTTCAGGGCATCGATATGAATATGGGATTCAACAGGTCCAGGCTCGATCCCAAGGGGGAGGGGGTCTATAGCGGTACCGCGACCATTCCCGTCTGTATCCGGGACGCCATGGAATGGGAGGCCAGGGTGCTGGCCAGAACAGACAAAGGGCTGGTGGCAGCTCCGTTTCGATTCATTACGGTCAAGCCGGGAATGGACCTCCCGAACCACTAGTGTACCCCGCCACCAATCCTGTAACATTCAGAGTGCGCCTCTGCCGGCAGTGCTAGGCGCGCTCCGCAGTGAATGGCCCGCCCTTTACAAGGAGCGCAACGCCGCAATGGTGGCAGAGGCACGCTCCCTTCGGGCGAGTCAGGAAGCGGTCATCCGCGGCGTTATGCCTCTTGGGAAGGGCTGGGCCATTCCCTGCGAGGCAAGCCTTGCGGCTAACCGCTTCCTGGCTCGCTGAACGTTACAGGATTGGCGGCGGGGTACACTTATGCAGAGATATCTCCCCCACGGCCTCATCGTTGTTCTCATGCCGCTGTTGATCTGGGCAGCCTTCTTTTGGGACCCATCGATCAAATCGCCGGAATCGGAGATAGCGTCCCCGGAAGAACCGGAACCGGTGATTGCCGCGGCCCCGACCGGTGGAGATTTTACCCTGCAATCCTACCGGGGGCCTGTCTCCCTGAACTCCCTGCGGGGTAAGGTGGTGGCGCTTTTCTTCGGTTATACCCGGTGTCCGGACGTATGCCCCATGAGTCTGGGTTATCTGGGTCTGGCGTTCAACGAACTCTCCCCCGATGAGCTTTCTCAGATCCAGGGCCTTTTCGTCAGCGTAGACCCCGAGCGGGACACCCTCGACAGGCTGAAGGACTACGGTGAGTACTTTCACCCTAAGATTCTCGGCATCACGGGAGAGCCGGCGGAGGTTGCGGAGATCGCCCGACGCTATGGCGCCGGATATCGAAAGGTTGAACAGGAGCTGACCGCCGGCTACACGATAGATCATACCGCCGACATCTATCTCATCGACCGGCGGGGGAGGTTGGGGCAATTCATCTCCCACGGGACGCCGCCGAGCCGGATTCTCGATGGAATAAGGGAGCTGCTGCGGGATGACTGACAAGAAGATGAAATGAACATCACCGTCGATTCTCTGGTTGGCCGCCTTGGAACAGCTGCCTGAGTCGTTCGTGCAAAGGCTCGCGGAGATACTCCCCCGAGACAGGTTTGGGGGGTGTCTGGAGAGCTTCTCCCAGCTCAAGCCCACCAGCTTCCGGGTCAACAGGCTTCGAACCACGGAAGAGGGACTCATGGAAGAGCTGGAATCGGAAGGTTTCGGGCTGACACGAATTCCCTGGAGCTCCGGGGTTTTCTCCATCGATCCCGACCAGCGCCGCCAGCTCACCGATTCGGCGGCCTTCAGCGAGGGGCGTATCTATATCCAGGGCCTCTCTTCCATGCTGGCCCCCCTGGTCCTCGGGCCGAGGCCCGGTGAAACCGTGCTGGATCTGGCGGCCGCCCCCGGGGGCAAGACGCTGCAGATGGCGGCGATGATGGAAAACCGCGGGCGGATTTCCGCCGTGGAGTCTGTCAGGGGGCGTTTCTTCAGGCTCAAGTCCAATCTGGAGCGCCATGGGGCCACCCTGGTAAAGGGCTATCTGATGGACGGCCGGGCCGTCGGCGCCAAAGTGCCGGAGCGCTTCGACCGGGTGTTGCTGGATGCCCCCTGCTCATCGGAGGCCCGCTTCACCACCAGGGACAAGGCGAGCTGGGCCCACTGGAGCCTCAAAAAGGTAAAGGAATCCGCACGCAAGCAGAAACGTCTGCTCGATTCCGCGATCCGGAGTCTGAAACCCGGGGGGACGCTCCTATACTGCACCTGCTCCTTTGCGCCGGAGGAAAACGAGATGATCCTGGACGGGCAGCTCAGGCGCTACCAGGGGCAGTTGTCCATCGAACCCCTCGAATTGCCGCTCGATAATATTCAGCCCGGCCTGGTCGAGTGGCGGGGAAAGACCTTGAATGAGGATCTTGTTGGGGCCGTGCGAATCCTGCCTACATCGGAGATGGACGGCTTTTTTCTCTGCAGGCTCAGGAAAGCGGATGCCTCTTGATCAACATAAAACATTACCTCACACGGAGTCACGGAGATTTAAAAAAATGTCTGCAATTTTCTTCACAGGCATCTCCTGCTCTCCGCGGCTCCGTGTGAGCATGTTGTTCACTACTATTCCGATTCCCTCGGCGAGCCTTCACGAAAAACCACCCGGTAGCCCCGTCGCAGCTGGGTGTCGCGCAGTTTCATCAGGGCGTGCTCCGCTTCCGAACGATGTTTGTAATAGGCCTTCCTGGACTGGCCCCGGGAGCCCTGGACCCCCGATTCACGGATCAGACTCCAGCCGCCCAGCAGGTCGGGCTGCAACTGCAGATGATAAAACCGCAGCGGCTGGTCCGGGGTGCTTCTTGTCTGCATGTAGATTCGCATGTTCAGTCATCAACGACGGACAGATAGGCGAAGATGTCGCGCAATTCCTCATCCTCGAACTCCTGCAGCAAGGTGTCGGCCGGATCGTCGGGATCGTGAATCCTGATCTTTTCCCGGTATTTTTTGATCTGGCGCCACAGGTAGTTGGTGTACTGGCCCGCCAGCATGGGAACGGCGTCCTTCTCGTCCCCCCAGCCCTCCCTGCCGTGGCAGGAGGCACACTCCCTGCGGTAGCGTTTCCTGCCGTCTTCCACATCTCCCCGGGAGCGGGGTATCTGCATCAGCCGTTTCGACGCCAGCAGGCGCTCATAGGCATCGAAATCGGGGTCGTTTTCATCGGCGGGGGGGAGCTTGGTCTTGAGCTTTATCCCCGACAGGTAGATGGAAACGTCCCATATGTCGGGGTCGGGCATCTGACGGTGATCCACGTATTCCACCATGGCCAGATTAGGCCGCTCCCTGTCCCGGAACAGGAATAGCTGTCTGGCGATGAATTCGGCGGGCATCCCCGCCAGCCGCGGATACTCACCCTCTTTGCCGCCCTGCCCGAACTCTCCGTGGCAACCGGCGCACACCTCGTTGATCTCCTCGCCGTTGTCGGGATCGTGCTCGTGGGGTGCCCCATGGATCGACGAAGAAAAGACGACGACAGCGATTCCGATTATCAGTCCTGAAACGGATCTAATTCCGGTCATTTCCCCATCCCGAGCCTATAATGTGCGACCTATACAAGTCCTTGAATCCCGCCTGTCACCAGGACCGACAATGATACAGGCGAAATACGATGTCTGAACAGGCCGGAATCGGTTGAGGGGGAATATCGGCTTTATGGTAGCTCGGCGTACAAGGCGTAGCCGGTTTCCCGGGTTGTTATCCGGTTTGCTGATTCTGGCACTGCTGTGTTCACCCCTGGTGCTGGCCTACATTGTGATCGAGGATACGCGGCTGGTCGAGGATGCCAAATCCTTGAACCCCGAAGACGCCGAGCGCGCCAAAAGGCTTTTGAAGGCGACCTGGGAGGGATTGGTCGATATCCGTGACGATAACGTGGTAACCGCATCGGAGGCGGATCTCAACAGTCTTTTCGCACTTGTTACCCGTGGCTTGCCCGGCGCGGTTGGCCATGCAAACATCACCTCACAAGGACTGGAGGGTGCGATTTCCGCTCAGCTGCCGCCCAATCCGGTTGGAAGCTATATCAACATCCGGATAGGCATGGCACCCTCTTCAAGCGGACTTGAGTTCACCCACGCCACCCTCGGCGGTCTGCGACTGCCTGGCTGGATGGCAACTGCGGCCATTCGCGGTATGCTCGATTTCAGCCTCGGAGAGCGCCAGGGCGCCAGGATCCTGGGTTCGATTCAGTCCGTGGCGATGTACAGTGACAGGATTACCGTCACCATCCGGCCCATTCCTGAATTGAAACGGGTTCTCGAGAATTTCGCGGTGCGCGCCAATCTGGGCCTGATCAGTGATCCGGCGGTGGTCCGCATCTACTACAGGGAGTTGATGAAAACAGCGCAGGCTGTCCGGGGGTGGGGCAAGGTATCCATAGGGCATTTTATCCGACCTGTCTTCCGGCTTGCGTCCAAACGTTCCTTAGCGTCCGATGCCGTTGACGAGAACCGCGCGGCGATTCTGGCACTTGCGGTATACCTGGGTGACTCGCGCTTCGAAAAATTCATCGGCCCGGTTCGTACTGGAAACATGAGAGCCCGGTACCGGGTGTCCAGAAGCGTTGTGCTTGCCGGCCGCCGCGACCTGAGGCTGCATTTCATCATTTCCGCGGGCCTGGAGCTGCTATCGAACCGAGGAATCACCAATGCAATCGGAGAGTTCAAGGAACTTCTGGACACCCGCAGTCGCGGAAGCGGCTTCAGTTTTGCGGATCTGGCCGCCGATCGGGCCGGTGTCGTCTTTGCCGAAACCGCAACCCGTGATAAAAACAGTGCCGTGCGCCTGCAGCAGCAGCTGAGGAATAGCGCCGACGAAGGCCTGTTTTTCCCTTCCGTCGCGGACCTTGAGGAAGGCATATCCAGGACGGAATTTGCGCAACAATACAACAATACGGATAGTGAGGCTTACCGTGGGACGGTAGCGGAAATCGATGAGCGATTGCGGAAGCTGCCGGCATACAGATAATCCGGATGAAAAATGTTTGAACCCCATAGAATTCCCAGAATCCTGCTGACGCTTCTGTTGTTGGTTCTGCCGATAGGCATGCCTCTCCTCGGTGCGGAGACCACGGAGGAGCTCCCCGAGCTCGATCCCTATCAGATGCCCAATGCGGACCAGCTGGAGGCTAAGCTCGCTGAGCTGTCCGCCATAAAAGATCCCACCGGCGCAGTGTCCAGGGAGCTGGAGCTTTACCAGTCCGCACTGACGCAATTGAAGGCGTCTTCGCGAGACGATGCGGCTGCGGCCCGTTACAAACAATCCATAGACGAGGCGGTGGAGCGGAAAGCCGAGCTGGACGCCGCGCTTCAGGAGGCCGTGAATGCATCCAGACAACCCCCCGGGATTCCCGATGAACCGGACCTTGCTCAGCTTGAACAGCGGCTGGATCAGGCCCAGGCAGAAAGAACGATCGCGGAAAACCAGCTGACCGCACTGCAGGCCCGGCTGAGCAACGAGCGCCAGCGCCCGGATCAGATTGCGGAGGCCGTGGAAACCATAAAACTCGATCTTAAGAAGGTCGGGAAAAAGCTCGAGACCAGGAAGATTCCGGATGACGGCGTTTCCCAGGCAGATGCGGAGTGGGTTGCCCTGATGATCAGTCAGCAGGCCCTGAGAAACCGCCTGAAAAGACTGGAGATGGAGCGCCTGAGCAGTGGTCCGCGCACCGACCATCTGAGAATCCAGATTCAGATCCGCGGTGAAGAACTGACGCAGTCCGAACGCCTCGTGCTGGGTTTGCAGGAGGCAATAACCAGGCTGCGATCCGAAGAGGCAGAACAGGCCCTGCAGCAGGCGCAACAGGCCGAGCGGGAGGCCGAGGGCAAGCATCCGTTGATCCTGGCTGCGGCAGAGAAGAATGCGCGCCTGAGTGAACAGCTGGGTGTAATGGCAGACAGATTCGAACGGGCGGTGTCGGAGCAAGAGTGGACGTCCCGTGAACTCCAGCGGGTCAGGGTGAGTCTCGACACCGCCAGGCAGCAGCTCGACGTTATCAGGCTCGACCGAACCATGGGATCGCTGCTGCGCTCCCAGCGGCTGGGGCTGCCGGATATCAACCGCCTGGAAAGCGAGTCTGCGCAGGCCCAGGAGACCATGGCCGATGCGCGTCTCGAACAGTTCCGGGTGGAGGCGGAGAGGTACAAGCTCCTGGAGGAGCTGGAGAGCGGGGACGGGCCGGTGGCACGAGCAGCAGACGGCCTTGGCAGACAGACGGGGATTGGCCTGAAACAGGAGTTGGATGTGCTCAACCGGGACCGGCTGAACCTGCTGGAACGGTTGCATGCCACCTATCTGCGATTCGACAAGACTTTGAACGACCTGGAGGCGGAACGGACCCAGCTCATGGTCAAGTCTCTGGAATACACCGAGCTTCTCGACCGCAGCCTGATCTGGATACCCAGTGCCAAGCCAATGGACCTGGAGGTGCTGGGTGAAGCCGTATCGGAATTGTTGACGGTCTTGCGTGGGGGAAACTGGAAACGGGTATTCGAGAGCGTCGTTTCCGTGGCCAAGACGCGGCCCCTGGTGGTTTCTTTGCTCATCCTCGCCGTTGTATTCCTGCTTCTGCTCAGACCGAGAATGCGGGATGCGCTTGAGATCATGGAACCCTACATCGGCGATGTGACTCTGGACAGCTTCTACCTTACCTACAAGGCCCTGATCATCACCGTATTGCTCTCGATCCCCTGGGTGGTTCTGTTGGCTGCCCTGGGCTGGCTGCTGAGATCCGAGCCCCATCCCGTTGGTGATGCCCTGAGCCCCATCCTGCTGCAATCGGCGGTTCTGATCTCCATGATTCAGTTCGCCCGCCATCTGTTCATCCCCTGCGGTCTGGCGGAGGTCCATTTCCGTTGGAACCGGGCGGCCAATGCCCTGTTCCGGCGCCATCTGCGCTGGTTCATGGTGTTCACCGCCGTGATCCTGTTTTTCTGGATCAGCGCCGTTATCGGGGGGAATCTGGATTACCGGGACAGCCTGGGCAGGACCGTTTTCATGATCTGGTTCTCGGGGCTCTGGCTGCTGGCACACCGGTTCCTGAGCCCCTGGTCGGGCGCCGAGGTGCAGCGCAGGGAGGGGCGGAAGCTCGGCCTGTCCTGGCGCTCCCTTGTTTATCTGGCCGTCACGGGGCTGAGTTTGTATCTGGTGGTGCTGCAGTTCGAAGGTTACGTCTACACGGTGGACCGGCTCCTTTGGATGATCAGCCTGTCGATCTTCAGCGGGTTGCTGGTTTTGACCCTCTATTTCCTGGTCAGGCGCTGGATGCTGGTGGCGGGGCGCCGTTTGCGGCTGGTGCGCGCCCTGGAGAAAAGGCAGGCGACCCAGGAGGCGAGGGCGGCCAAGGAGGCGGCGGATGCCGCCGGGGAGAACGTTCCGG
>JAHEHQ010000090.1 GCA_024644505.1 Gammaproteobacteria bacterium | reverse complement strand
AGAGGCATCCACGCAATACACTTCCGATGCACCCTGCACCGCAGCCTGAACCCCCCAGGCGCCCACATAGCTGCAGACGTCCAGCACCCGCCTCTCCTTTACGTAGGCGGACATGCGGGCCCGATTCGATGCCTGATCGAAGTACCAGCCGGTTTTTTGTCCTCCGCTCGCAGGAACCTGGAATCTAACCCCCTGCTCCTCCAACTCCAGGGTATCCGGCCAGCCTCCCAGTGCGTCTTCCTGATACAGCTTCAGGCCTTCGGCCTCCCTTATCCGGGCGTCGTTTCGGAACAGCACGCCGGCGGGATGCAGCACCTTCTCCACTGCGGCAAGGATCTCCCCCTTCACCTGTTCCATGCCTGCGGTGGTTATCTGAATGACCAGATAGTCACCGAAACGGTCGATCACCAGCCCGGGCAATCCGTCGCTTTCACCGAAAACCAGACGATAGAAGGGCAACGCAAACAGACGCTGCCGAAGACTCAGGGCCATATTGAGTCTGTGCACCAGCAGGGACGGACTCAAGACATACCTGCGATCGCGGCAGACTATCCGGGCACAGATCAGGGAATGGGGATTGGCATACCCGGAGCCCATCCATTTACCCTGATGGGAGAGGATATCCACCGGCTGGCCTGGATCAAGGGTCTTGAGAGGCGTCTTGTCCGTATCGATCTCATTGCTGTAGATCCAGCAATGCCCGAAACGCAGACGACGGTCCTGATCTTTTTTGAGACGGAGTGGAGTAGAATTCATCGGCCGGGTTCCTGCAATACTGTTATCTTTAACGAAGCATAGAGAAACGGAACCGGCGGGGCTACCGATACTGTCCAGGTTTCGGGGTAATCACGCAATCTCCAAAAAATATGCGTCCACCAATTTGCCGGATGTGGTGAATAAAGCGAACCGTATCCCACGAGTCACCCAAGCTGAAACAACATCCATGAGCTACAGACAACTTGCTCTACTGGCCGGCCTGCTCTCGCTGCATCCGGGTATCCCCGTTGCCGCGGAGCCTGACAGGCCGCCGGTCACCGTCACCACGACCAGGCTGGAAAAACTGCTGTTCATCCCCGAGTACTCGGCTCCCGCAACCACGGTCAGCCTCAACGACAGCCGCATCGATGCGGAGACTTCCGGCCGAATCCTGACCGTGCCGGTCAGAGTGGGGGACCACATCGAACAGGGACAGCTGCTGGGTGAGCTGGACTGCCGCAGCAACCGCATCACCCAGGAAAAAGCCGGTGCCTCGGTGCGTTCCGCGCAGTCGCGTGTCGCTTTTGCAGAGCGGCAAATCAAGAGATCCAGATCCCTCAAACGGGAACAGAATATCTCGGAAGAACTCCACAACCAGCGCGAAACGGATCTGGAGACTGCCAGCGAGGAACTTGCGGGTCTGCAATCGGCACTGGAAGAGGCCCGGCTGGAGGTGGAACGCTGCCGGATATCTGCACCCTTCACGGGGATCTTACTGGAGCGACTGGCCGGCGAGGGTGAGTGGATATCCAGGGGGCAACCCCTCGTCAGGCTGATCGACAGCGAGCGGCTCGAGGTGTCGGCCCAGGTGTCCGTGGACAGACTGGCGTCCCTGGAGGCCGCTTCAACATTTGAACTGGTGACAAACCAGGGGCGATTCTCCCTGACGCCCAGGCGGTTTGTCGCCTTCGTGGACAGCCGCGGCCGTAACCGCGAGGTACGGATGGATTTCAGCGGTCCGCATGCCCTGCCGGGCACCACGGGGCGACTGGTGTGGCGCGCCGGTCGCGGGCATGTACCCGCGGATATGCCGGTGCGCCGGAATGGCCGGCTGGGGCTGATCCTGGCGGAGGGTGACAAGGCGCGGTTTCTGCCACTCCCCCATGCTCTTGAGGGTCACCCGGTCATTGTCGATCTGCCCGCGGACACCCTGGTAGTGGTCGAAGGGCGCCAGACGCTGAAAGACGGCGATACCATCCGGGCAACCGAAAAAGAACCCTCCAGACGGTAGCCCCGATCCAGATGCTGGAAAAACTGTTCCAAAATCATGTCCTGGCAAACCTGACCTTCGTCCTGGTGCTGGCGATGGGGGTGCTCTCCTACATGCTGATGCCCCGGGAGCAGGACCCCAGCATCAATTTCAACTGGATCGATATCACCACGGTGCTGCCCGGCGCTGCGGCGGAGGACATTGAAAAAAGGATCACGGAGGTGATCGAAAAAAAGATCCGCAAAGTCGGGGACATAAAGTTCGTCTCCAGCATCAGCCGGGAAAGCATCTCCAATATTCTGGTGCGTTTCGAGGACATCAAGCCCAGGATTTTCGACAAGCGCGTGGCCGACCTCAGGCGGGAGGTGCAGGATGCGGAAGATGAACTGCCGGACGATGCCACCACCCCGTTCGTCTCCGAAATAACCAGCGCCAACGCCTTCCCCAGCGCCACGCTGGCGGTCGTGGGGCAGGCCGAAGACGAGAACCTGCGCCATCAGGCCGAAACTGTGAAAAAGGCCCTGGAGCGCATCAATGGCGTGGACCGCATCCGGAGTGCGGGACTGCACGACCCGGAGCTGCAGATCAACTTTCTTCCCGATCAGCTCGAAGCGGCAGGCGTCACCCCAGGCCAACTGGCGGATACCGTCGCCCAGAACTTCCGGGATCTGGCGGCAGGAAACGCCCGGGTGAACGACCAGAGCTGGCTGGTGAGGATAGTGGGCCGGGACAGCGACCCGACTTACCTCTCCCGGCTGCCAGTGGTGGGGCTCTCCGGCGAGATTCCCCTGGGCGATCTGGCCGAGGTGGTTCGGGCCAGGGAAGAGGCCGGGCAGGCGGTGCGGTACGAAGGAAGGCCCGCGGTCATGATGACGATCATGAAAAAGGAGAGCGCCAACACTTTGGAACTGGTTGAGCGCATCGCGAATTTTGTGGCGGAACGAAACCGTTTCAAGGAACAGACCGGCGTCGAGGTCCTGCTGATCGACGATCAGACCCTGATCACCCGCAGCGCACTGAATATCATGCAGCGAAACGCGCTGTTGGGTCTGTCGATGGTGCTGCTGGTCACCTGGCTGTTTCTCGGCAGCCGCATAGCCATACTCACCACCCTCGGCATCCCGTTCATCCTTGCAGGCACCTTCTGGGCCCTGAGCAGCCTTGGCCAGACCCTCAACGTGAGTGTTCTGCTCGGCGTGGTCATCAGTCTGGGCATGCTGGTAGACGATGCGGTGGTGGTCGTGGAGTCGATCTATTACCGCCTTCAGCGGGGGATCGCCATCCTGCCCGCGATCATGAACTCCCTGAAAGAGGTGGTCGCACCGGTCACCACGGCGGTACTCACCACCATGGCTGCCTTCCTGCCCCTGATGCTGCTGCCCGGCATCCTCGGCAAGTTCATGCTGATCATCCCCCTGGTGGTGACCATCGCCCTCGCCATCAGCCTGGTCGAGGCCTACTGGATGCTCCCCGCACACCTGCTCGCGGCGAAGGTCAATTTCCGGAAACCCTCCCGCATCCACAGGATAAGGGTCGGAGCCCTGCACTGGATAAGAGTCAAGTACACCCGCCTCCTGATACGTGCCTTGCGCTGGCCCCGCCTGATCATGTTCGTCATGGTAATGTTGTTTGGGGCCACCCTCGCCGCCACGCTGGGGGGCATGGTCAAGCTGGATTTCTTCGCTGCGGATCCGGTCCGCCTGTTTTACGTGAGCCTGGAGATGCCGGCGGGCACCCCCCTTAGCGTCACGCTGTCAAAGGTGCGGGAAGTGGAGCAGAAGGTACGGGAGCGGGTAAAACCAGGCGAGGTGCGCAACATACTCAGTTACTCCGGCCAGATGTTCACCGAGATCACACCCTTTTTCGGCGATCATTACGGTCAGGTGATGGTGGCCCTGAACCCGAAGGCCGGCGGGCTGCGGGGTGTGGACGAGATGATCGAGTCCATGCGTGAAGCGGTCGTCTCGACCCCGGGACCGACCAAGATCACGTTTCTCCGCCTGGCAGGCGGCCCGCCGACATCCAAGCCGATCATCATCAAGGTACGGGGTGAGGAGCTCGACAGGATTCGCAGAGCGGTGGGGGACCTCAAGTCGATCATGGCCAGCGACCCCGCCGTGCGGGACATCACCGACGATGACAGCCGCGGCCAGATGGAACTGGTGGCCAGAGTCAACCAGGATGCCGCCCTGCGTGCGGGCATCAGCCCGGCAGACGTCACCCGCACCCTGCAACTGCTCATCGATGGCGAGATCGTCGCCGAGATGCAGGACCGCGGCGAGGAACTGGAGGTACGGGTGCAGGCCAAGCCCCGCGTACTCGACGGCATCGACGAGCCCGGCAACTACACACTCCCCCTGGGGGATGGCGGACGCGTCCCGCTGAAGGAACTGATCCATACCAGTATTCAACCCAGCCTGGGGAACATCAGGCACTATGACTTCCGCCGAACAATAACGGTGGAGGCTGACCTGGACAAGACCCGGACCAACACCGTTACCGCCAACAAACGCATCCTCGAGGCCTGGGAAAAGATCCGCGATCGCTATCCGGAGATCGACCTGGATTTTTCCGGGGAACTGGATGACATCCAGGAGAGCATAGACGCCATCGCCGTGCTGTTCCTGTTCGGTGTCGGCCTGATGTACATGATCCTCGGCACCCAGTTCGGCAGTTATTTCCAGCCCCTGATGATCCTGACCACCGTGCCCATGGCATTCACCGGTGTTATCGCCGGCCTGCTGATCACCGGCAACCCGCTGAGCCTGTTTACCATGTACGGGGTGGTGGCCCTGGCGGGCATTGCCGTGAATGCCGCCATCGTGCTCATCAGCGCGGCCAACGCAAGGCTGAAAAGCGGCATGAGTGTGCTCCATGCCACCCTGTACGCTGCCCGCCGCCGGGTGATACCCATCCTCATCACTTCGCTGACCACCATCGCCGGGCTGTTCTCACTGGCAACCGGACTGGGTGGACGCTCCCTGATGTGGAGTCCGGTGGCAACGGCTATCGTCTGGGGCCTGATGGTATCGACCTTGTTGACGCTGTTCGTGATCCCGCTTTTGTACCGGATTTTCATGGGGTCGAAGTGGGCGACCGAAAGAAGGAACCCGAAGAGCCATGATTGAGCAGTTCAAACAAAGATTGCTGGACCTGAAAACCGAGCTCCTGGAATCGGAGAAGACCTATAGGGAATCCGGGGATTCCATCGAGCTGGATCAAACCAGGGTGGGCAGACTCTCCCGCATGGATGCCATGCAGGCGCATCAGATGGCGCAGGAAACCTCGAGGCGCCGTCAGCATCAACTCCGGAAGATCGAAGGTGCCTTGGGTCGAATTGATTCCAATGAGTATGGCTACTGCTACGTATGCGGTGAAGAGATAGACATTCGCAGGCTCTCCGCCGATCCGACGAGTACACGTTGTATGGGGTGCGTCGAAAAGTAGAAAGACAGTCAGGCGCCGATAGTACTCCGTCAACATGATATTGCCGGGTGCAGCATCTCCGTGGCGTTTCGCAGCAAGGCGCAGTGCGCAGGGAATGGCATGCCCTTTCCAAGCACTGCAACGCGGCTGCGGGACGCCACGGAGACGCCCTGCGGGTGAGCTTGTCAGCGCCCATGGACTGCGTTGCAACTCTTGGCAAGGGAAGCGGCCATTGCCGGCGAGTTGCGCCTTGCCATGAACGCTGACAAACTCACTGAACCCGGCACTATCATATTGACGGAGTACTAGTGGCGCAGATGATTGACCAGGGCATCCAGCGCCATGGAATAGCCGTAAAATCCGAATCCGCAGATCATGCCCATAGCCGCTTTGGATACGTAGGAGACATGGCGAAAATCCTCGCGCTGATGGATATTGGAGATATGCACCTCGATCACCGGCACACCGACACTCGCGATGGCATCCATCAGCGCAATGGAGGTATGGGTGTAGGCACCGGCGTTCAGAACGACGCCCGCATACCGGTTCCTCGCCTCGTGAATCCAGTCGACGAGCGTGCCCTCGCTGTTGCTCTGACGAAAGTCGACGCGGTATCCCAGCGCCTCGCCTTTCTCCACGCATTCCGCCTGTAGATCGACCAGCGTCTTGCTGCCGTAGATATCAGGTTGGCGGGTGCCCAGGAGATTCAGGTTGGGCCCGTTGAGCACCAGTATTGATTTGGACATGATCTCCCCTTCTATCTATTGATTGTTGAATCCTGAAACAGGCATCTCTCCGGGGAATATATGACAACGCCGCCTCCCAGACCACCCGAGTTTGAGAGATGGAAGGGAAATGCCTCACCCCGGCCATGTTTTTTCAGTCCCGGCGCCCTGCTACAGTGCCCTCTTGAATACTTGCCCGGATGCCCCCCCTATGTCAAAGAACAACCTCGCCCGTGCCACCAGCCCCTACCTGCAACAACATGCCGACAACCCGGTAAACTGGCGTGAGTGGGATGGAGAGGCCCTGGCTCTGGCCCGAGAGCAGGGCAAGCCCATCCTGCTCTCCATCGGCTACTCCGCCTGCCACTGGTGCCACGTGATGGCCCATGAATCCTTCGAGGACGAACAGACCGCGGCGCTCATGAACGATCTGTTTGTCAACATCAAGGTGGACCGGGAAGAGCGGCCGGACCTGGACAAGATCTACCAGACGGCCCACCAGCTGCTGTCCCAGCGTCCCGGGGGCTGGCCCCTGACGGTGTTCCTGACACCCGACGATCAGACCCCCTTCTTTGCCGGCACCTATTTCCCCAACAAGCCCCGCCACGGCCTTCCGGCTTTCAAGGACCTGCTGAACAACATCGCCGCCGCCTACGAAGAGCAGGGACCGCAGATCATGGAGCAGAACCAGGCCCTGAAGGAGGCGCTCTCCCAGCTCAATCCCGATAGTGACGGCCAGGGAGTCATCCTGAACGCGGCCCCCCTGGCAACCGCGAGGCAGCAGCTGAATCAAAGCTTCGACGAAACCCATGGCGGATTCGGGCGCGCACCCAAATTCCCCCACCCCGCCAGCCTGGAGCGGTTGTTGCGCCACTGGGCTGCCGGCGCCATCGGTGGCACGGCGGATCCCCGTGCGCTCTACCTGGTTGAGCATACCCTGACCCGCATGGCGCTAGGAGGCATCAACGACCAGCTCGGGGGCGGATTCTGCCGCTACTCGGTGGACGACCTCTGGATGATCCCCCACTTCGAGAAGATGCTCTACGACAATGGCCCGTTGCTGCGGCTCTACAGCGATCTCTGGCAGGCCACGGGAAACCCTTTGTACCGGGAAACCGCGGAAAAGACCGCCACCTGGGTGATACGCGAGATGCAGTCTCCGGAAGGCGGCTACTACTCCAGCCTGGACGCCGACAGCGAAGGCGGGGAGGGCCTCTTCTACATCTGGACCCGGGAGCAGGCGGAGGCACTGCTGACCCCGGACGAATACCGGCACCTGGCCCGCCGTTACGGACTCGACCGGGAGCCGAATTTCGAAGGCCGCTGGCACCTGCACAGTTTCGTTCCCGTCGCCGAGCTGAACGAGGCCTTCGACAGCAGCGCGGAGCAGTCAAGGGCGCTGCTGGACTCCGGGCGCAGAAAACTGTTCCAGGCGCGTGAGGAACGGGTGAGACCGGGTCGGGATGAAAAGATACTCACCTCCTGGAACGCCCTGATGATCGGCGGCATGGCCCGGGCCGGGCGCATCCTGGCCCGGGAGGATTTCACCCGTTCCGCGGAACGGGCGCTGACATTCATCAGAACACGGCTCTGGCGGGACGGGCGCCTCCTCGCCACCCACAAGGACGGAGACTCACGGCTTGCCGCCTACCTGGACGACTATGCCTATCTCATGGAGGCCCTGCTGGAGACGCTTCAGACGCGCTGGTGCCGGGAGGACCTGGATCTGGCGATACAGCTGGCGGAGGTGCTGCTGGAGCACTTCCTGGACCGGGAGCTGGGCGGATTTTTCTTTACCGCGGACGACCACGAACAGCTGATCCATCGCCCCAAGCCCTTCGGCGACGACTCCACCCCCTCGGGAAACGGCGTCGCCGCCTACGCCCTGGCGCGCCTCGGCCACCTGCTGGGTGATCACCGTTACCTGGATGCCGCCGAGGCCGCACTGAAAACGGCCTGGAACCACCTGCAGCAGGTACCCCAGGCTCACTGCACCCTGCTGCAGGCCCTGGAGGAACAGATCCATCCCACCGAAGTCATCGTCATCCGGGGCGTCGATCCCGAACTCACCCTCTGGAAGGAACGCGCCACCCGCAGCTACGCCCCCAGGCGGCTGGTTCTGGCCATTCCGGCCGGGGAAACCGATCTGCCGGGGTTGCTGGAGGCGCGTGAAGCGGCAGGATCAACCCGCGCCTACATCTGCCGGGGGACCCGGTGCGAACTGCCCGAGGAATCCTTCGCCGACTTCGACAGAAGGCTGTCGGAGACCGAGTCCCCGTAGGGCCGAATTCATTCGGCCAACAACCGGTAGATTCCGATCAACCACCGATCGAATGAATTCGACCCTACAGTTCTGCTGCGAGATGGAAAAAGTTTTAATCGAGAAAGGGGGTGGGCGGTTTGCTCCTCCTGGTACAAGATATGGGGTCTGTGCTTTGTAGGTGCGAATTTATTCGCACTTGGCCGAATGAATTCGGCCCTACAGCATGGACCGGACGCAGCGATCTGAACGGTTACCATTATGTTGGGGTAGGAGGAGCAAACCGCCCACCCCCTTTTTCCTATTCTCTCGATAGCCTAAGTTAGATGATCACGGAAAAAATTCACGGTGCGTTCCCAGGCCAACTGCGCTGCGGTTTCGTTGTACCTCGGCGTTGAATTGTTGTGAAAACCGTGGCGGGTGCCGGGATAGAGATGACGCACATAAGACTTCCCGTGTGATTTAA
>JAHEHQ010000437.1 GCA_024644505.1 Gammaproteobacteria bacterium | reverse complement strand
GTCCACTACCTGGTCTTCCAGGACAACATTCTCAACCGATGCCAACTGATTCTTATTGCTGTAGTAATAGTTGATCACCTCCTGTGCATCCTCATAGGACTGGGCGAATTCCTCCACCTTCACGCGAACCCTGCCCGGGTCCACCTTGATATCGTTGCTCCTAACAATTTCACTGACTATAAGACCCAGCGACACGCGTCGCTTCGCCTGATCCTCGAACAGACTGACCGGCAACTCCATATTACTGGACCGGCCGCTTTGGGCCATGTTGTCCTTGGCCTGCGAAAGCAGGGTCTTTGCCTCTTGATCGATCAGGGCCTTGGGTATCTCGAGGTCATGGGTTTTCAGCAGCCCTTCCATCACCTGTTCCTTGACCAACGACTGGATCTTCTGTGTCAGTTCCCTCTCCATGTTGGAGCGGATCTCCTTGTATAGGGCATCCACCCCGCCTTCGGCAACACCAAAGGCGTTGGCGAATGCCTCATCCAGTTCGGGAATGACCGGTTTTGCGACCTTGGAGATCTTGACTTCAAACTTCACGTCCTTCCCGGCGAGCTTTTCCACCCGATAATCTACGGGGAACACCAGATTCAGGGTTCGATCATCTCCGGCCTTGGCTCCAACCAAGCCTTCTTCGAAACCTTCGATCATCGCATTGGACCCGAGAACCAGGGGGACGCCCTCCGCGGACCCGCCCTCGAATGCCTCATCATCGATGTAACCCTTGAAATCTATGGTTACCTGATCTTCAATCCTGGCCTCACGATCCACCTCGTTCCAGGTGGTACGTTGTTTGCGCAGCTTTTGGATCATCGCCTCAAGATCTTCGTCGGTCACTTCGACCACGGGCCGGGTGATCGTCAGGCCATCCAGTTCCTTCAGCTGCACTTCCGGCATCACCTCGAACACGGCCACATAGCCCATACCCTCATTGTCACCTTTCTCGAGCGGCTCGATGCTGGTGGGGTCCCCCGCGGGAAGCAGTTTTTCATGGGCCAGCGCCTCGAAATAACTCGATTTGACCAGGTCACCGAAGACCTCCTGCTGCACCTGACCGGAAAATCGACTGCGCACCACGGAAATCGGCACCTTCCCGGGCCGAAAACCATCGAGTCTCACGGTTCGAGCTATCTCTTTAAGACGTTTGTTTATTGCCTCGTTGACCTTGTCGGCAGGCAGTTCCACCGTCATCCTGCGCTCGAGACCCTCTTTCGACTCAACGGAAACTTGCATTAAAAATCCTCTCCGGCAGATTCGGCTGCCCTGTATAAATTCGTTAGTTGTTGGTTTTGACCGTAAGCACGCCCGTGTTGGGATCCGCATTCATAATGGTGCGAAAGAGGAGACTCGAACTCCTACGGGTTTCCCCACTGGAACCTAAATCCAGCGCGTCTACCAATTCCGCCACTTTCGCATCCCGACAGGGTGTTTCCCCAGACGATCAGCCATTATACAGGCGCCTGCCCTGGATTCGAACATTCTGAGGGAATTTTATAGACCTGGGTCCAGTTTTCGAGGCCATTCCGGAGGGATAAACTACCGTATATGTCTTTCAAATCACTCGGGAAAAGCCGCTTTGTTGCTCTGCGGGCGGCAGATAGCTGTCAAAAACCATACAGATATTGCGGATCAACAGGCGGCCGCGGGGCAGAACCTGTATCGCCTTTTCGTCCACTTTCAAAAGCCCGTCCTCCACCAAGCCCGGCAGACGGGCCAGATCGTCGGCGAAATAATCCCTGAACCGGATTTGCCATCGCTGCTCAACAGCGGTCATATCCAACTCGAAATGGCAGATGAGCCGGGTGATCACGTCCTTCCGTATCAGGTCGTCCCTGCTCAGTTGGATTCCCCGAAACACCGGAAGCCGGCCTGCATCGATTGCGCCGTAGTAATCTTCGAGGCCTCGCACGTTCTGTGCGTAGGTCGGGCCCACCGTGCTGATGGATGTGACACCCATGGCGATGAGATCACAATCGGCATGGGTGGAATAGCCCTGAAAGTTGCGGTACAGCGAACCCTCCCGCTGAGCCACGGCCAACTCGTCGTCCGGGCGCGCGAAATGATCCATTCCTATGTAGACATACCCCGCATCGGTTAAACGATCGATAGTCGTCTTCAGAATCTCGAGCTTTACCGCGGGGGAAGGCAGATCCCGATGATCTATCCTGCGTTGAGGTTTGAATCTCTCGGGAAGATGAGCGTAGTTGAACACGGAGAGCCGGTCTGCCCCCACCTCTATGATTCGGTCCAGGGTTCGGACGAAGCTCTCCGCGGTCTGAAAAGGCAATCCGTAGATGAGGTCTATACTGACCGAGCGAAATCCGTATTTGCGTGCCGCGTCCAGAACCACCAGTGTCTCGCTCTCCGACTGGATACGATTCACCGCTTTCTGCACAACGGGATCCAGATCCTGAACCCCCATGCTCAGGCGGTTGAAACCGATGTCCCGGAGCATCTGTATGGTTTCTGCCGTGGCCTCCCTGGGATCGATCTCGATCGAGTACTCTCCGCTGTCGTCATCCCGCAGGTTGAAGTGCTCCCCTGTGACGCGCATCAGTTCACGCATCTGGTCATGGCTGATGAAGGTTGGCGTCCCGCCGCCCCAGTGCAGCTGGTCCACACGCCGGCTCCTGTCAAACAGCGCTCCCTGCATGGCTATCTCACGATGCAGGTGCTCCAGATATCCCAGGGCCATACCCCTGTCCTTGGTGGCGATTTTGTTACAGGCACAGTAGAAAC
>JAHEHQ010000436.1 GCA_024644505.1 Gammaproteobacteria bacterium | reverse complement strand
CTCGATCCCGCCACTCCCGGGCGACCACTGGAGAAAGTCGGTCTGCGATTCTGGAAGATCCCACCGGGTTATCCTGATGTGCCGCCTGCTCAATAGACTTCCGGATCTGGGTGTTCGATTTTTCCAGATCGCCTTGTCGGGTTTATTGGTGCTTGGTGCAGGTCCGGTTGTTTTCCGCTCTCCCATAGAACAATCGCAGCCATTGTTCCCCCCATTCAAAGAGAGAGGTCGGCGCACGAACAGCCCCAATTGCATTCGAGAGGCTACACCGAACAGATAGCCGACCCCCGTGCTGCTCCACTGAATGGCCAGGGGTGTGGTGTACCATTTCCCGATGCCAGGCGGGCGTTGTCGCTGCTGACCGGGTTAGAAAAGAGAGCCCGGTTGGAATATGATCCATACCCATGTGCGGGCGTTTCAATATCATCGACGATCGGGCTGTGCAGGTCCTGTGTGAGCGTCTGGGCATAGATACGGCCCGGTGGCCGATCCGTTTCAGCGATGACGTGGCACCTGCAAGCAGAATATCCATGGTACGGGAGGGCATGGAAGGCCGCAGGGTGGACGATGCGATCTGGTGGCTGCTGCTCGAATCGACCGAAACGGGGTGGAAACCCAACTACCGCTACGCGACCTTCAATACGCGCCACGACAAACTTCACAAGAAGGGCTCTGTGGGCTATCGGTCTTTTATTGAAAGCCGCTGCATCATCCCCGCATCGGGTTTCGTCGAGGGACTGGAGGGGACAAAGACCTACCATCAATTGAACGGGATCGACAAAGCCATTGCGTTTGGAGGACTCTACCGGTCGTGGCTCGATGAAAGGACCGGCGAGATCACCTATTCGGCCTCCATCATCACGCTTCCACCGCATCCAAAATTTGTGGGCATACACCAAAAGGCGTTTCCCATGATGATCGATATCGGGGATCAGGATACGGTGGACCGCTGGCTGGATCCCCGATTCGACAGGACAGAGGCATTCGAAACGCTGTTGGTGCCACGCCTGGTAACGGGTCTCGAGGCGGTGCCGATCGACCGACCGTCCCGAAGAAACCCGAAAGGGGATATCCGGCTGCTCGAAGCGGATGAGAAAATCTAAACCCAGTGAACTGTCCATAAGCCACCACCCCGGGGGCCAGGCAATAGACACCCGACCACCACTGCTTCCGATCTTGCTGATATCCCTGGCGGCACTGGCCTATGAGGTGTTGCTGATAAGGCTGTTTTCTATTATCCAGTGGCATCATTTCGCCTACATGATCATAAGCCTTGCCCTGCTCGGTTACGGGGCCAGCGGTACTTATCTGACATTTGTACGCAGCCGCTGGGTGCCGGGCTTCCTGCGTTATTTTGTGATCAACGCCTCTTTGTTCGGGCTGAGTGCAATACTCTGTTTTCTCATGGTACAAAGGCTGCCCTTCAATACCCTTGAGATGTTCTGGGACCCCGTCCAGTGGTTTTTTCTGTTGTTGAGCTACCTGCTGCTTGCCGTACCCTTTTTCTTCGCCGCCAATTGTATCTGCCTCGCCTTTGCCAGGTTTGGCGACCAGATCCCCCTTATTTATGCCTACGATCTCGTCGGCGCAGGTCTCGGCGCACTGGGCATTATCTTACTGCTCTCGTACATGTCGCCGATGGGAACATTGCAATGGGTGGGGGCCCTGGGACTGCTTGCGGCCGCCATCGCGGTGGTTGACCGGCAGTTTCGATACCGGTGGAGCAGGGCGGTACCGTTTCTCAGTCTCGCTGTGGTAATGCTCATGCTGCCGGGGCACTGGCTCGAACTGAAACCGTCGTCATATAAGGCGCTGAGTCAGGCCCTGCAGGTGAAGGGGGCACGGGTGCTGGAAGAGATTTCCGGCCCTTTCGGTGTGATCACCCTGACGGAGAATCCGATTGTACCCTTGCGGATTGCCGCCGGCCTGAGTCTGAACAATGTCCAGGAATTGCCGGCTCAGTTGGGGGTTTATGTCGACGGTGAAGGCCCCGCGGCCATTACCCGTTTCGAGGGTAACAAGGATGCCCTGAGGTATCTGGATTATCAGACATCGGCGTTACCCTATCATCTCGTGAATCCCGTCCGGATATTGGTTGTGGGGCTGGGTGGCGGCAGCGGCATACTCCAGGCAAGCCTGCATAATGCCGAACAGGTCGATGCGGTGGAGCTGAATCCACAGCTTATCGAGCTGGTTGTGGAGGGGCATGCGGAGTACGCGGGCTGGGACCTGCTGAAAGCACACACCCGTATTCATCAGGGGGAGGCGCGCAATTATGTCACCACCAGCGGGCAGCGCTACGATCTGATACAGGTATCCCTGGTGGACAGTGCCAGCGCCACTTCCGGCGGTGTTCACGGGCTCAGCGAGGACTATCTCTACACGCTGGAAGCCGTATCTGAATATCTTGCGCACCTTGAACCCGGTGGGTTGCTGGCCGTAACGCGCTGGTTGAAGCTGCCGCCGCGGGACGGGCTCAAACTGTTTGCCACTGCCGTCGAGGCACTGCGCCTGGCCGGAATCGAGGAACCTGGTCGTCATCTGCTTCTGATTCGCAGTTGGAATACCAGTACATTGGTTGTCGGCAGGAAACCCGTCACGCAGCAGCAGATTCAGCAACTCATCGAATTCTGCAATGCACGCTCCTTCGACCTGGCCTACTATCCCGGCATCCGGCCGGAACAGGCCAATGTCTACAATCTTCTGCCAAGTCCGTACTTTTATGAAGGGGCGCTGGACC
>JAHEHQ010000435.1 GCA_024644505.1 Gammaproteobacteria bacterium | reverse complement strand
GGATCAGCGCTGCCTGAGACCAGTGCCAGAACCGTTCGAACCGCTTGAAGATATAGATTCTCTGCATCGGATTAACCCCTTCTCTTAGCTGCGATGTAACGCCCCAGGCCGTGTACCAGAACGCCCAGAAGGGCCAGCAGCGCCAGCGTGAAACCCGCCTTGTCTATCAATGGAAACGAATCCCGTGCGGGGAGGTAGACCCCCTCGATACCCTCCAGGCGGCCGTTTTTCCTGTGGCACTGCTCGCATTGAAGGGCATCCGCTTTCGGCGCCACCATGTGGGTGATGGGCCAGCGCATCTCGGTTTCCACGAAACCCACTTCGCCGCTGTACTCCACTCCCCGGGACGCCATGCCAACCTTCACCGCCTTGCCCCAGTCAAAGTTGGACCAATAGGCGGTATCGTCCTTGCCCGCCGCATGGAAAACGGCAAGGGTGTTTCGACCCGCATCATAGGGCTGCTTCCCCTTCATGACCTTAACGGGCCAGATGCGCGAGTCCGGGTCGTCGGGACTGCCCGCGAAGTCATTTATCTTCAGCAGGTCATCCGGGTCTATCTCGTCACCGAACAGGGTGTAGTTCACCTTGCCGTTGAACCACTGGTATTCAGGGATGACATTCTTCTCCCAGCTGAAGTGACCCTTCTTGGAGTCGTAGTTGGCACGCCCCTCGCTGCCCATGGCCTTATAGGGATGCCCGCCTTCATCCATCTTCCCGGCGGTGGACCAGTCCCAGACCATTTTGGTGGCGATATCCCCGCGCGCGTATTCAGGGATGTGGCAGGTCTGACACGCAATCTTTTTCGAGTGGGTATTCAGCTTGTCCCGGGAGCTCGGATGGGGACTGTTTCCATGGCAGGCCTGGCAGGTGGCCGGATTTCTGCCGTCCTTCGAGCCCCGAATCAGCACCCCGGCATCATCCGACGCCGTCGGGCTGTAGCGGCTGCCGGGCAGCTGATGATTTTCGGTCGCGTGACACTCCGTACAGCTGAAATTCAGACCGTCCCTGTCCATGTGGACGTCCAGATAGCGCTTCGGATTGGTCAGGGAGGAGTCCAGATCACCGTGCTTGACACCGTTACCCCCGCCACCGAAGAAGTGGCAGGCGCCGCAACTCGCCCTCGACGTCTTGCCGACATTCTGTGCGATCTTTCGGAGATCCGCCGGTTCACGGAACTTCCCCGAGTGGGGAGGCCATTCCATGATCTTGTAATTCGGGTGACCGGCAAGACCGGGGATTTTCTTGTAACTGCCCGTCGTGTCGTGGCACACGAGACAATCGACATCCTTCTCAGACTGGAAATCGAAGCTCTCATCCTTGTAGCCGTAACCCACGTGGCAGGCGGCGCAAAAATCCATGTTGGTAGAAACAGAGGTGCAGAAGTTGTTGATTACGTTCTTCTTTCCCAGCTGCTGACCTGTTTTCGCATTCAGGTAGTCCCAGGTCCAGTGCTTGGTGCTGTGAATCTGCCTGGACGCCTCGGTGTGGCAGGTCAGGCACGCCTTCGTCACCTCGGGTCCATTACTGAAATCGCGCTGCAACTCCTCGAACTTGGTGTGATCCGCGGTAGATCCTTCCACCTTCTGATCCGCCGCCGTGGCAAGCCATGGTATGCCCACCCAGAGGACCAGCATCAGCATTGATGTTTGTACTGTTTTCATGATACTTCTCCGAACCGATCTGGAATTCAGCATCCGCCACCGGCGCCGCCCGCGGAGGAGCCGCCCCCACCGGGCTGGATCTTTATCAGTGCGGGTGCCGGTTTGTTCGGATCGAACTTGAGCATCTGCGCCTGGTCGGCCGCCACCTCCTTCATGATTTCAGCCACCTTGCTGCCGAAAAGCCGGCCCATCAGGGCGGAGTTCATGGTGCCGATGTAGGTGTGGCCGTCATCCTTCTTGTAGACGGTGATCGAGCAGGGCATGAGTATCGAGAGGATGCGTGTTGCATCGTCTTTGAGGATAGGTGCCGAGTACTGGGTGCTGCAGGCCTCTACCATCAGGACCGGCAGGATATTCCCCCCGGTGTTGTTTACGGCACGGGCGGGATTTCGAAGACCCGAATTGACCCAGCCCTTGTCCTTCAGGCCCAGGATATTGCGTTGAATACGTGCCGCCGTCTCCTCCACGCCGTAGGGACTTCGTGTTTCCTGGAACATCAAACTTCCGGCTGAATACACGGCGAGAACCGCGACTAGAAGGACACCTGCAAACAACCCACTGATTACCTTGAACATTACTGCTTACCTCTGATTTCAGAATCTGCGATACAACGTATCTGAAAAAAACATTAATATATTACATTTTTCTAATATATTAATGGTACACCTTCGTCCCTCCGGTTATTGATCTATATCAATTTATCATTAATTCGGAATTTACTTATAGATAGTGTCGGCAGGTTTGGGGATTTCCTGAGAGATTTTTAGCCCGCCGGGTACGGGCGGCTACCGGATCAATTCCGAACGGAAAGCGGACCCGCCTTTTGATTTTCACCACCCGGTGCAAACCGCCCCTTGAGTCCACTGGCCGCATAGTCCCTGGCAAGGGCGCCCCCAACCGCGTCGGGAGGCACTCCCAGGCGGGTCGTGAGACCCTCCCGCAAGAGGTCAAACAGGCGCTTAAGTGCAATGCGATGCAGCCGGCCGGTGCGCTGATACAGCCAGTCGCTCAGACCGAGGAAACGCCGGAAGGGGGAATCCCCGAGAAGCAACGGCAGGGTTTCACCGAAACGCCCCGAGTTG
>JAHEHQ010000089.1 GCA_024644505.1 Gammaproteobacteria bacterium | reverse complement strand
TAATGACAAATAGTTTCGCAGAAGACACTTAAACTTTCCTCCTCACTGTCCAACTATCGGGGTCCAGCTCTCTTCGTGGACACCTAGTAGTAAGGTTGCAGCCTGCAAGCTCTACACCACGAAAACGCCGATCACCGCTGCGGACCTGCTCAATGATCGTGTACTACCGCTGCTGGAGTCTGAAGGCGTTGATTTGCTGCGCATCCTGACTGATCGTGGCACCGAATTCTGTGGGCGACCGGAGCGGCATGACTATCAGCCGTACTGCGGCACTGCGCCCCACTGCTCCCTCAAGCGCTGCCGGTTTGCCACGAACCATTGCATGGCAATGATGGAACTGGTGGAGTTGATCCGGCCTCCATAGAGCTCGCCCACTGCTTCATCAGCGGAGAGTACCTCCACCCGGATATCCTCCCCCTCGTGGTCCAGGCCATGGATCCCCCCCGCACCTGAGGCATCGACCCGGCCACAGAAAAGCTGGATGCGTTCGGTGGTGTATCCCGGACTGACCATGAATTCACAGATGGGCACCAGATCCAGGACCTCACACCCGGCCTCTTCCATGGCCTCCCGCCGGGCCACCGAGTCCGCAGGTTCATCCCCCTCGATGATGCCGCCGATAACCTCCAGCACCCAGCATCCGCCAGGATGCCCCATGGCGCCGATCCTGAACTGTTCGATCAAAACTATACTGTCTAGCAGGGGATCGTAAAGCAGTACCGCAGCCGCCCGGTAGCTGTCGACCAGTTCCCGGGTGATAACCGGACTCATACCGCCCGCAAACAGGCTATGTCTCAGATTCAATCGTTTCAGTTTGAGAAAACCTTCACAAACTGTAGCTTTATTAAGAACTTCGACTTTAAAGTACATTCAACTGTTACCAATGAGCATGGATATTTAACAAATATTATATTAGAATATGCTAATTACTTAAGTTATTCCGCTGCCCGCCGTTACCCGAAGTTAGAGGCAGTCCGGAGATATTCGTCGTGAAAGCGTTTGCCAATTTTGTCGGTGCCACCCTGGTAGTCATCCTGGGCGGTATTTCCATCGCCGCCGAGCCTCTGCAAGATATCTACACAACAGACGATTTTGCCACAGAAGCCTCCCTGGCAAGGCAGGCCGGTGTGCCGCTGATGGTGGTTTTCAGCACGGACGACTGCCCCTACTGCGTTCGTCTCAAGAATCAGGTACTGCGGCCCCTCGTACAAAACGGTAAGTTATCGAAAAAGGTGCTGCTGAGGGAATTCAACATCGATATCGGTGGAAAAGTTACCGATTTCGACGGTGAACGCGTGCGCAGCCGGGTGTTCGTCAGCCGCTACGATATCTACGCCACCCCCACGGTGGTTCTCGTCGACTATGACGGCGAACCCCTGGCGACGCCGATCGTCGGGTACAACGAGCCCGACGCCTACACCGAGCAGCTCAACGAGACCATCGACAGTGCGACCATGACCCTGGCTGCCCTGCGGAGCCCTCAATTCACGGCAGTCGTGCCTGACCAGTCGACCCCTGCAGCCAAGTAGCGGCGCATTGGTCCATTGAGAATATTCCTTTCCATTTTCCGTTCAAACTTAACAAGAACTTGAACCGCAGAGGCGCGGAGACGCAGAGAATCGTGAGAATTCACTCTGCGTCTTTGCGCCTCTACGGTTAATTTGTTCAGCCGGAAGCCGCCAGCGCCTGCTCCAGATCGGCGAGGATGTCGTCGATGTGCTCAATACCTATGGAAAGCCGTACCATATCGTCTGTGACACCGGCCGTGGCGGCTTCCTCGGGGCCCAGTTGACGGTGAGTGGTCGTTGCCGGATGGCACGCCAGGGTCTTGGCATCCCCGATATTGACCAGGCGCACAGCCAACTGCAGGGCATCAATGAACCGGGCCCCGGCCTCCTTACCGCCCTTTATGCCGAAAGAGAGGATACTGGATGCCTTTCCGTTCATGTATTTGTCCACCAGCGGCTTGTCCGGGTGATCATCCAGGCCCGCATAGCGCACCCACTCCACCTGTGCGTGATCCTGCAGATACCTGGCCACGGCCAGGGCGTTATCACAATGGCGGTCCATGCGAACCGGCAGTGTCTCGATGCCTTGGAGCACCAGGAAGCTGTTGAACGGGGAGATCGCCGCCCCCATGTTGCGCAGCGGCACAACCCGGGCACGCCCAATGTAGGCGGCCGCCCCCAATGCCTCTGTATAAACCACGCCGTGGTAGGAAACGTCGGGTTCATTGAGACGGCGAAAACGCGTTTTGTGCTCCGCCCAGGGAAAGTTGCCCGAGTCCACCAGCACGCCCCCGATGGTGGTGCCGTGCCCACCCATGTACTTGGTCAGGGCGTGTACCACGATATCCGCGCCGTGCTCGAAAGGCCGGCACAGGTAGGGGCTGGGGACGGTGTTGTCGACGATCAGGGGCACCCCGTGGGCGTGGGCCATATCCGCCATGGCACCGATATCCACCACATTCCCTGCCGGGTTGCCGATGGATTCACAGAAAACCGCCTTGGTGCGATCGTCGATCAGGGCCGCCATGCCCTCGATGTCCTTGGCATCCACAAATCTCGGCGTTATGCCTAACTGTGGCAGGGTGTGTGCAAAAAGATTATAGGTCCCGCCGTACAGCGCCGAGGTGGTGATGATATTGTCCCCGGCCTCGCAGATGGTGAAAAGCGAGTTGGTGATCGCCGCCATGCCGGACGCCAGACCCAGCGCACCCACTCCCCCTTCCATGGCAGCCACCCGTTTTTCCAGGACGTCGGTGGTCGGATTCATGATCCGGGTGTAGATGTTGCCCTGAACCTTCAGGTCGAACAGATCCGCCCCATGCTGGGTATCGTCAAAGGCGTAGGACGTGGTCTGATAAATGGGGACGGCAACGGCCTTGGTGGTCGGGTCGGGCTCAAATCCACCGTGGACGGCGATAGTCTCGATTTTCATCGTGGTAAACTCCTCCGGACAATATTATTTTTCGGGTTAAAGATGGCGAACCCACGCATGGTAACGCCCGTACCTGCCCCCTGTCGAACGCTAACGGGCGGTGCTTCAGGTCTCGACCCGGGCGATTCCCGATGATTCCGGATGGAAGGCCGCACCGGCGGAGATACAGCCGAGGGGCACCACAATTAATGTCAGGGATGTGGCGACAACGGGGCCGAAAAGAAGGGAAATCGCCATCCCCTGAAAAATCGGATCGAACAGGATGGCGAAGGCTCCGGCCATCATGGTGAGATCCGTCACCCAGATCGGCCGCATTCGTATCTGCCCGGACATGATTACGGCTCCCCTGACCGGCATACCGCGGTGCACCTCGTTTTTAGCGAAATCCACGAGCAGTATGGAGTTACGCACCTCAATGCCCGCCAGAGCGATGAATCCGATCATAGAAGTCGCGGTAAACTCCGCCCCCAGGATCCAGTGCCCGGGGATGATACCAATAAGCGTCAGGGGGATAGGGGCCATGATAATGGCCGGCTGAATGAAGTTACCGAACTCCCACACCAGCAGTATATAGATAAGCACCAACGCCGCGGCAAAAGCGAGTCCCAGGTCCCTGAACGTCTCATAGGTAACCACCCATTCCCCGCTCCATTCAAACCCTGACACCGAATCGTCTTCCGGGGCCCCGGTAAGGGTGCCGCTGATCTGCACCCCGTCCGGTGCACGATAGACCTCCAGCCTGTCTTCCACGTCCAACATGCCGTAGATAGGCGCCCCGAGCCGCCCCTCCATCTCGCCGGTGACGTACTCCATGGGACGCAGATCCTTGTGGTAGATAACCGGATCTTCAGGAAGACGCCTGAACTCCCCCAATTCAGACAGTGACACCCTGCGGCCATTGGACGACAGGATCGGAAGATCCGCCAGGCGTCTCAGATCCGCGCGGCGTTCCAACGGCAACTGCAGCACAATATAGGTGGGTTCGAGTGCCTTGCCACGCTTTACGTCCCCCAGCCTGTAACCCCCCATGGCCATATCGAGATTTCGATTGATCTCCTCGACGGTCACACCGCGACGCAACGCCTTTTCCGTATCCACCGCGAAGTGCCATCGATCATGAGGAGCCGTCATATAGGTGTCCACGTCCACCAGGTTGGGAACCTGTTCGAACATGGACAACAGATCACTGGAGGTCTGCCGCCGGGTCTGATCGTCCGGTCCGTACACTTCTGCGACCACGGTTTGCAGTACCGGCGGGCCGGGCGGCATTTCGACCACGGCAATCCTGCCTCCCGCCTCCCTGGCGATGGGCGTAAGAATCCGCCTGGCTGCCTCAGCGATCTGGTGACTGCTGCGGTCCCGATCGCTCTTGTCCTGTAACATCACCTGGATGTCAGCCTCCCAGGCTTCCCGCCTCAGATAGTAGTGGCGGACCATGCCATTGAAATTAAAGGGAGATACGGCGCCCACGTAGGACTGCAGCGCGGTCACCTCAGGTATCTGCTGCAGTGCCTGCACCAGTTTATGACCGGTATTGGCGGTCACCGGCAGCGAGGTGCCCTCCGGCATGTTCAGGACCACGTTGAATTCGGGCTTGTTGTCGAATGGCAGCATCTTGACCGTGACGACCTGAAAATAAAACAGCGAGCAAGCCACGAAAAAAGCGGCAATGATCGCCCAGAGAAATATCTTGCCTTTCCTGCGGCTGTTGACCAGGGGCTCGATGAGCGGTCGGTAGTAACGGCCGATGCCTTCCTGGATATTGCGCTCCTTTTCCTCGGCGCGCCTCAGCGCCTCGAGCCTGGGTCTCAGTTTCAGGGCAAACCAGGGTGTAAATACGAAAGCCGCAAACAGCGAGAAGATCATTGCCACCGACGCCAACAGGGGTATGGGAAACATGTAGGGCCCCATCATGCCGCTGACAAAACCCATAGGCAGAAGTGCCGCCAGGACAGTAAGGGTGGCGATAATGGTCGGGTTTCCTACTTCGCGCACGGCATCCACCGCTACCTCCCGGCTGGTATCGCCTTCGTGCAGCCAGCGGCGAAAGATATTCTCCACCACCACGGTGGCATCATCGACCAGGATGCCGATGGCAAAAATCAGCGCAAACAGGCTAACCCGGTTGATGGTGTAGCCAAGGGCCCAGGCCGACCAGATGGTAATCAGGATCACCACAGGAATGATGACGATAACCACAAGCGCGGGGCGTGCCCCGATGGTTATCCAGCACAGAAAACTTACCGCAATCGCCGCACCCAGCAGCGCTATAAGCAGTTCATTGACCTTGTCGAAGGCCGTCTTGCCGTAGTCCCGGGTGATGGTGACATTTACGTCTCCGGGTATCAGCCTGCCTTTGAGCGACTCCAGCTTTTCCAGAATCCGGGCGGCCACGGTGACACCATTGGTCCCCTCCTTCTTGGCTATCGCAATGGTTACTGCCGGCGCAGCCATGGTGACAGGCATAGCTTCGAGCTGTGCCGGGCCGCTGTAATAAGTCACCAGCTTCTCGGCTTCCGCCGGCCCGTCTTCGACGGTCGCCAGATCCCGCACATAGACCGGGCTGCCGTGATGGGTGGCCACCACCAGATGCTCCACATCCTGGGCCGATCGCAGAAAGGCACCGGAGGAAACCCGGAATTTCGTGTTGCCGGTTTCCAGGTTGCCGCTGCCGTGTTCCATGTTGGCGACTTTTATCGTGTTGGCGATGGTCACCAGATCCACACCAAAGCCCGATAGGCGCTCCGGCTCCACTTCCACACGAATCTGCTGCGCTCGTCCACCCACCACGAAACCCCGGCCCGTGTCCGGCACCTCCTTGAGTCTCTGCAGGACATCAAATGCAAGCCTGCGAAGCACACTGTCATTGACTGCTTCGGACCATAGCGTGACCGTAACCACCGGAACATCGTCGATCCCCTTGGGCTTCACCAGCGGCATGGAGACTCCGGGAGGCATCAGATCGAGATTGGACTGCAGCTTGTCGTGTACCTTGACGATGGAGGGCCCGAGCTCTTCGCCCACCTTGAACCTGACGGTGACCATGCCCTCCTCCCGCATGGAGGCTGAATAGACATGTTTCACACCCGGGATCTCACTTACCATGCGTTCCAGCGGATCAATAGCCAGGGCGGCCACTTGCTCAGCGGCCACACCCGGGTACTGGATAAAAATATCCACCATGGGCACGGATATCTCGGGGTCCTCCTGGCGGGGTGTAAACAGCAGCCCGATCAGGCCCACGAAAAGCGTCACCATCAGAAACAGTGGTGAGAGTGGCGAGTCTATGAAAACCCGCGCGATACTTCCCGCCATCCCCAGCGAAGGCACTGCCTCATGCGGTATGGCTGGGTGGGACAGGGCGGGACGTCTGGATCTTTGTTTGGGAGGGCCCTTGTCCATCTTCCCTATTTTCCGGCTGAATTGATGCCTCTTGACTGTGCTTTTTCTGGCACGTACAAAACCCCAGTTAATAGAGTGTTTCTGATTCCTTTAAAAAGCCATGCGCCAGATCAATTCAAGGACAATGACTGGAAACATACTTGATTACCCCCCTGTCACTGCATGAAAGTGTCGGGAGTTCTCGAAAGCGCCAAAAAAGATGGGCATATCCACATCTCGAGGTCAAAACTTGAAATAAGAGAAGGTAGAATTGGCGACTGTGAAAGATTCGATGACGCCATTACTGCATGTTGCTGATGGCAGATTCCCGGTTTATTGAGGAGAATGCGGAAAATGAAAAAATTGCTTATCGGTGCTGGCATCGTCGTGGTCCTGGTGGTTGCGGTCGCAATCTGGTTTTTCAGTTCGTTGGATGGCATCGTGAAAAACCAGATCGAGGCGATCGGCACCGAATTAACCGGCACAAAGGTGAGTGTCGGTGGTGTCAGCATTAAACTGACCGAGGGCGCCGGGCAGATCACGAAACTGAGCGTTGCCAATCCGAAGGGTTACAAGACAGATGAAGCATTGAGCATGAATCTGTTGCGGCTGGGCATCGACCTGCCTTCTGTGGGGAAGAACCCACTGGTACTCAACGAACTGGTCATCGACTCCCCGCTGCTCAATATGGAGATGAATGAGAAAGGCGGTTCGAACCTCAAGGAGATCTCGGACAACGTGTCTGCAAACACAGCTGCGGCTGATAAGGAGGCATCCTCGGCACAAGAACAGGCCGGTGGTGAGCCCCTGCGCATCCTGATACGCAAACTCATCATCAAAGGTGTCAGCTATGCGGTGCACAGCCCGGTCGAAAAGCTCGATAACGCCAAGGGCACACTGCCGACCATCACCATGACGAATGTGGGCGGCAGCAAAGGCGGCACCCCCGGGGAAATCGGAAAGATCATAGTCGGCAAAATGACCGAGCTTGTCATTGCGCAGGCAGCCAAGGCGGGCATCCAGTCTGCGATCGACAAAAAACTCAAGGATGTCGGTGGCGGCCTTGGTGATGCGCTGAAGAATCTTGGGAAATAACTCTCACAGGCGGCAGGCGGTCGATTCGCGGCCGCCAAGCCGGCGGAGGAGGTAATACACTGTGGCTTTCTCCCAAAGCCTGCTGCTGTTATTCTGAGATTCAGAAACAGTGCCAATCAGGAGTGAGCCGTGTTGGATATCAGACACAAGATAACCGGAGCAGTACTGACATCTCTGGATGTTCAAACGTTGGCCAAGGCAGACCTCAGGGACATGCTCCTGGAGGATGCGGACCTGTCCGGAGCGGACCTTTCAGGGGCCATGCTCAATGATGCCAATCTGGTTAATGCCGATCTCAGCGGCGCCAGTCTTCCGGGGGCAAGCCTGGCCGGCGCGCATCTGAACGGTGCCGACCTCAACGGCGCCAATCTCTCGGGTGCAAAGCTCGGCGCCGAAAGCAAGTCGGCGGCAGCCATGCTGGCGGACTGTAACCTTGAGAACTGTGATTTAAGCCGCGCCGACCTGCGCAAGGTGGAACTCAGAAACAGCAATCTCAAAGGTGCCAACCTGTCGAGAGCAGATTTGAGAAGTGCAGACCTGAGCGGTGCGGATATGAGCAACTGTATCGCTCACAATGCCCTTTTCATCAAGGCCAACCTGCGCGAGGCCAACCTCTCGGGTACGGACTTCAGCGACAGCCATCTGAACGACGCCAACATGATCAAGGCCAATCTCAGCGGCGCCAGACTCGGCAGCCGGCATCCCGAGGGATTTACCGTGATCAACCTGGCCAATCTGGAAGGGGCAGACCTGAGCGGCGCCCAGATGCAGAACATATCCGCTGAGGACACCATCCTGAAGCACGCAAACCTGAGTAATGCCGATCTGAGCCGGGCGGTGATGGGCGGCGCCATACTGCGCAGCGCCAATGTGGCTGGGGCAAACTTCGAGGGTGTGGAACTGGCTACGGTGGGAATGGAGTTTGCCAACTTCTCCCAGGCGCTGAATGCGAAGATTCCGTCTTATAAGACGAATTTGAGGTAGTTGGTAGTTGGTAGTTGGTAGTTGGCAGTTGGCAGTTGGTAGTTGGCAGTAGGTAAAACCGATCCTTCTGCCAACTGCCAACTGCTTACTTTACTTATCCAAAGTCTGATAATAATTCATCAGGATCTCAGCCACTTCGGGCCGTGAGAACTCGGGAGGCGGCGCGATGCCCTGCCCCAGCATTTCACGGACCTTGGTACCTGAGAGCAGAACGAAGTCGTCCTTGGTGTGATCCGGGGCATCCCGCATCATCACCACCCGGTTAAGCTTCTTCGAGTAGGCAGTGTGATCTGCATTGAACATCTCGATCTGCAGGGCCCCTTCCGGGACGTCCGTCTCGAAAACGGTCTGGGCATCGAACGCACCGTAATAGTCACCCACGCCGGCGTGATCCCGGCCGATGATGAAGTGCGTGGCACCCATGTTCTGGCGGAAATAGGCATGCAACACCGCTTCGCGCGGGCCCGCGT
>JAHEHQ010000434.1 GCA_024644505.1 Gammaproteobacteria bacterium | reverse complement strand
ATCGGCAATCTGAAACCCTACCTGCCCGGAAAGCCCATCTCTGAACTGGAACGTGAGCTGGGCATCACGGACTCCGTGAAACTGGCGTCCAACGAGAATCCCCTCGGGTGTAGTGAAAAGGCCAGGGCAGCGATCCAGGCTGAGCTGTCAGAGGTGGCCCGTTATCCGGATGGCGGCGGTTTCGCCCTGCGGGCAGCACTTGCCGTCAGGCACGATCTGGATCCGGCACGGATCACCCTGGGCAACGGATCCAATGACGTGTTGGACATGATTGCCCGGGTATTCCTTGCCCCCGGTCGGGAATCGCTCTTTTCCCAGCACGCTTTTGCGGTCTATCCCATCAGCAGCCAGGCAGTTGGCGCGACGCTGAAGATGGCTCCGGCAGTCGAATTCGGTCATGACCTTCAGGCCATGGCGGAGATGGTGGGAGAGAACACCCGAGTGGTCTGGGTAGCCAACCCTAACAATCCAACCGGCACCTGGTTGAAAGGTGGGGACCTGGAAGCCTTCGTTGCCAATCTGCCCTCAAATGTGATCGTCGTGATCGACGAAGCCTACACAGAGTATGTGAACGAGCCGGATTATCCGGATGCCAGCCGCTGGCTCGACAAGTACCCCAATCTCATCGTGACCCGCACTTTTTCCAAGGTATACGGGCTGGCTTCGCTGCGCGTGGGCTACGGCCTATCCCATCCCGATGTGGCGGATCTTCTCAATCGGGTACGCCAACCCTTCAATGTCAACAGCATGGCACTGGCGGCCGCCGAGGCGGCGCTGCAGGATCAGGACTTTGTCAAACGTTCCGTTGAGGCGAACCGGCAGGGGATGGCAAGACTCACCCAGGGATTCGGGAACATAGGGCTCGACTACATTCCCTCGGTGGGCAATTTCGTCACCGTAAACGTTGGCCGCCCGGTGGAGGAGGTGGATCAGGCTTTGCTGCATAAAGGCTGTATTGCCCGTCCGGTCGCCAACTACGGGCTGCCGAATTACCTGCGGGTGACTGTCGGTCTGGAAAGGGAGAACGAGCGATTTCTCCAGGCCCTCTCAGAGGTGCTCGGCTGATGCTGATCCGTCGGCTGGCGGTGATCGGTGTCGGCCTGATCGGGGGCTCTCTGGTGCGCGCCCTGCGGGCAGTGGGAGAAGTCGGCGAGGTGGTGGGCTGCGGCAGGGGAAAGCCGAATCTGGAGCGGGCGCTGGAGCTGGGTGTCATCGATCGCTACACCCATCAGATCGAAGAGGCGGTTCAGGACGCCGATCTCGTGTTTCTGGCGGTGCCGCTGGGTGCCATGGGGCAGGCATTCAGGTCGATGCGTGATCACCTGCAACCGGATGCGGTGATCACCGACGGTGGCAGCGCCAAGGCCTGTGTGGTTGAAGCCTGTCGGGACGCCTTCGGCAAACTGCCTCCCGGTTTCGTGCCGGGACATCCGATTGCAGGCACCGAACAGAGCGGGGTGGAAGCCTCTTTCGCGGAACTGTATCAGAACCGCCGCGTCATCCTGACGCCAACCGGCTTCAACTCCCCGGCCGCGCTGGATAAGGTGGAACGCATGTGGAGACTCTGCGGTGCGGAAGTGACGCAGATGACGGTGGAACACCACGACGAGGTGCTTGCCGCCACCTCCCACCTGCCGCATATGCTCGCGTTCAGCCTGGTGGACACTTTGGCCGGGATGAAGGAGAACGACGAGATCTTCCGCTATGCCGCCGGCGGCTTTCGGGATTTCACCCGGATTGCCTCCAGTAACCCAGTGATGTGGCGCGATATCTGCGTTGCAAACAAGAAAGCGCTCGGGAGAGTGATGGCGTATTACATCGATGAGATGAAAGCACTCGCCGATGCCGTCAACCGGGGCGACGCGGATCATCTGCAGGAGATCTTCAATCGCGCCAAGGAGGTCCGGGACCGTTACATCGACGGTATTCTGGATTCGCCGGAATAGAGGGCCGAGGTAAAGAACTGTAGGGTCGAATTCATTCGACCGATGTATGATTTGAATCAACCGGCTGTAGGCCGAATAAATTCGGCCCTACAACGCTTCGAACCCATGAAAACCATCGGACTGCTGGGCGGCATGAGCTGGGAATCTACGGCCAGCTATTACCGCATCATCAACGAAGAGATAATGCATCGTCTGGGCGGGTTGCATTCCGCGCAGATTGTTCTTTACAGCCTGGACTTTCAGGAAATCGAGGATCTTCAGCACAGGGGTCGTTGGGAGGAAGCGGCGGATATCCTGGTCGAGGGTGCCCGCAGGATCGAATCGGCGGGTGCGGATTTTCTATTGATCTGTACCAACACCATGCACAAAGTGGCCGGCCGGGTCGAATCGGGGGTTGGCATCCCCCTGCTGCACATAGCCGATGCCACCGGACAACAGATTCGCACTGGGGGATTCAGTAAAGTGGCCCTGCTCGGCACGCGCTTCACCATGGAGCAGGCGTTCTACCGGGGCAGGCTGGAGGAGCGATTCGACGTCGAGGTACTGGTTCCGGATGAAGCGGAAAGGGAACTTGTTCATCGGGTAATCTACGACGAGCTCTGCCTGGGAAGTATTCAAGGGGCATCCCGGGAACACTTCATTGGCATTATCGGGGGACTGGCGGATCGCGGTGCGGAAGCGGTGATCCTCGGTTGCACGGAAATCGCCTTGCTGGTCGATCAGCAAGACAGCCCCATACCTTTGCTAGATACCACGCGGATTCATGCCATCGGGGCGGTGGATATGGCCCTCGAATGATGCAGCCT
>JAHEHQ010000433.1 GCA_024644505.1 Gammaproteobacteria bacterium | reverse complement strand
TCAGGGCCATCTGCAGCGCATTTCGGTTGTCGGCGACACCGCCCTGGTTGAAGGTGATCAGAAAGCTGTCTCCGTCCTGCGGGTCGCCGGATACGGAAAACGCGGGATCACCGTAATTCCCAGAGAGTACAAAACTTTTGCCGCCGCTGTCGGTGGCCGGATCATAGGCAAGCGTGTCCGGGTTGCCGTCGCCGTCCATGTCGACATTGAGCTGGAACTGTTTGTTGGCGGCATCGTACACCATGCTGATGCCGGTGGAGGTGTCGAGGGTCGAGACGTCGCTCACCGTCGGCTGGGAGACCGAGGCACTGCCCAGATTCGGGCCGCCGGTGTTGGCATTGTCCATGACTTCCGAGCGCAGAACTCCTGCGGCTGCCAACTTCAGGGGATCCAGGACATCCAGGGCCAGATCCCTCGCCGCATTGCGTGTCGGGCGTATCAGGTACTCGTCACCCGCCTGGGCGCCGGCCAGGCCTGAGTCGATGGTAATGCTGAATCCATCCGTTTCACCCACGGTGTGGGAATAGGGTGCGGCTCCGGCAGCTATGGACCACGCGTGGCCATCCGAAGTCCGGGTCAACGTGAAGTTGCCGGCAGCATCGTCTGCCTTCAGCACATAGTCGCTGGCGGTCAGGTGGCCGGTATCGGTAAAAGCCGCCGTGACGCTGACCGTGGAAGCGGGATTGTTGAACGCATTCTCGCGGACCTCGATAACCGGCTGACTGAACAGGCGGCCGCCGAGGTCGCCGTTCAGGTCGACGCCGAGCCAGTGCTGTTGATTGATCTGGTCGCTTATCCCCACGGCGATCAATCCCAGCCTGTTCTGGGCAGGGTCCAGGATCTGTTCATGAAAATCGAGCAGACCGCCGATCTCCCCGCCGGCCATATAGTGGGTTATCGGTTGGGAGCCCACGGTATCGGTGAAGATCACCTCACGTTTGCCGGGATCGTTGGCGTCGGGAACCAGACCCAGGGTGCTGGCGTGAAAACCCATCACCATTGCCTGGCCCTTTCCGATGAATACGTTCAGGGAACCGTCGTCCTGGAGCACCGTTTTGATGTCCACCAGCTTGGAAAGATCGTTGAGCATGGTCTCGCGCTGGTCCAGCAGGTCGCTGGGTTCAGCGCCTGCCGATACACCCATCGCCTCGACGATGTTCTGATTGACCTCGGCGATGGAGCTCGCGAGGCCGTTGATTTCCAGGGTTACCCCCCCCAGTTCCTTGTTCGTCAGATCCCGCAGTTCCTCGAACTGCCCGTCCAGGTAGTGAAAACGGTCGGCCATTGCCTGGGACTCGGCCAGCATCTGCTGGCGGGCAGGGATGGATTCCGGGAAATCGGCCAGGGCCTGCATGGAATCGAAGAACTTCTGTATTGCCGGATCCAGGCCCACCTCGGGGTCGGCCAGCAGGCTGTCCACGCGGACGGCATAAGTGGTAAAAGACTCCAGGTTCGAAGCGGCCGACTGGGTGGATCTCGTCTGGGTGGCGAGAAAATCGTCGTACTGGCGTTCGACCGCCAGCACCCTGACACCGTTTCCTATCCAGCCGGTACCCGTATTCTGGGGTGTACGGGTAGTGAACAGGGTGCGCTGACGGCTGTAGCCGACAGTGTCCGCGTTAGAGATATTGTGGCCGGTGGTGCTGAGCGCCCGCTGATACGAGATCAGACCACTTATGCCGGTGTAGAGGACATCTGCCACGATACGTCTCCAGAGACACTGTTGACCCGGCAGCAGACTGATACTTGTGAAACCGCAATCAGACCGCTTTGCCGGGAGCCTGTTTCCTGCATCCCCTCAGCCATCGAAAAAGGGGGCGGAACATACAACCGCTATAGCGGCAAATCCGCCCCGTCCTTGAGCTGGGCAAGACCGGCTGCCATCTCTCTGCCGTCGAGCACAGCTTCGATTTTCCGGGCATAGTCCGGGTCCGTCGCATAGCCAGCCTCCTGCAGTGCCGTGAAGTACCGGCCGGTGTCAGTCGTGACACTCAGGGCCTCCCGGTAACGGGGGTTGGATTGCAGAAAACTCACGTAATCCTCGAAACTCTGCCTGAGCGAATCGTAGGACCTGAAATGTGCCCGCTTTTTCACGGAGACACCCTGCTCGACCTCCAGGGTATCGACCGATACGCGGTCGCCGCCCCAACGTTTGTCCGCCTTGATTCCGAAAAGATTGTTGCTGGGGCTGCCGTCGGTTTTTCGCATCAGGTGCTGGCCCCACCCGGTCTCCAGGGCAGCCTGGGCAATGAGCGCCTGAGGTTTGAGGCCCAGCCGTTTGGCGGCCTCCATTGCCCAGGGCCAGAGTTTCTGCACGAAGTCTCCCTTGCTCCAGTTGCGCGGATCCCCCGAACTGTCCATGGGTGCCGCCTGCCCCGGCGCCCCCTCCGGCACCTTCGTTTCTGAGGTATTGGCTGCCGCCCCCTGTACGGGCCGCAGACGATAAGCCTCCAGCCCCCTCGTTTCCCCGGATTCGGGAGTCGATTTGATCGATAACTGCCGTTTCAGGAATTCCGCCAGCCCCAGGCCGCCCTTCTCCGCCAGATGCAGAGACAGTTGCTGATCGAACATGTCGCGGTAGAAAAGGCTCTGGTCGCTGTCCAGGATACCCTCGCCCAGGTTCGCCTGGCGCATGGACTTCAGCATCTGGTGCAGAAACAGGGACTCGAATTGCTTTGCCACCTGATCCAGCGAGCCCTGTGCATCCCTGCCCGCCCTGGCCTTGAGTTCGGCCAGGCCGGAGAAATCCGTGTA
>JAHEHQ010000432.1 GCA_024644505.1 Gammaproteobacteria bacterium | reverse complement strand
CGCCGACAACACGGCCCCGAGTGAAGCACTCACCGTGTCCCGGTCGAAAGAGGCGCCTGAGATCCTCATACCGTCGACATTCAGCTGCACATAGGCGACCGCTTCGGCATCTGTTCCCTCCGCCATGGCATGTTCACTGAAGTCTATGATGTTCATCTTCTGGCCGCTGTGGCGCACCCAGGCATCGACGAAAGCGGATATCGCACCTTCCCCCTCTCCCCGCAGCACCACACGGCTCTTTCCATCGGAGAGATCTGCCTCGATGACGTCCGTACCGTCGCGATCGAGCCGGTAACCCAGCAGACGCAACGGGCACCGGTCGAGCACGAAATGCTTCCTGAAGAGGGCATGGATCGTCCCGCTGTCGACCTCGCCGGACTGGTGCTCGCTCACCTGCTGTACGATAGGGGCCATCTCCACCTGCATGAATCGCGGCAGGTGCAGCCCGAAATCCCGCTCCAGCACATAGGCGACACCGCCCTTTCCCGACTGACTGTTGACCCGGATGACCGCCTGGTAATCCCGGCCAAGGTCCCTCGGATCAATGGGCAGATAGGCAACCTGCCAGGGTTCATCGGGCTTCTGCCGCTGCAGACATTTCCAGATGGCGTCCTGGTGACTGCCGGAAAAAGCGGTGTAGACCATCTCCCCCACCCAGGGGTGCCTGGGGTGCAACGGGATCCGGGTGCATTCGCCGACCACCTGTATCACCTCGTCCGGCCTGGACAGGTCGATCTGGGGATCCACACCCTGGCTATAGAGATTCATCGCCATGGTGACGATATCCATGTTGCCGGTGCGCTCGCCGTTTCCGAGCAGCGTACCCTCCACCCGCTGGGCACCGGCCAACACCGCCAGTTCGGCGGCGGCGACCGCACAACCCCGGTCGTTATGGGTGTGCACCGACAGGATGATACTGTTGCGCCGACTGATATGGGTTGAAAAATATTCCACCTGATCCGCGAACACGTTGGGCGTGGCGGCTTCAACGGTGGCCGGAAGATTAATGATGCAGGGGTGCTCCACGGTCGGCTTCCAGACATCCAGTACCGCCTCGCAGACCTCCACCGCGTAATCCATCTCGGTGCTGGTAAAGCTTTCCGGGGAATACTGGAAAACCCAGTCGGTCTTCGGATACTTCAGCGCCTCCCGCCGCAACAGCCGCGCACCCTCGCGGGCGATGGCAGTGATACCGTCACGATCCATGCCGAACACCCGTTTCCGTTGCACGGTGGAGGTCGAGTTGTAGACATGGACAATGGCTCGACGCACCCCCTTCAACGCCTCGAACGTCCGGGAGATGAGGTCCTCACGGGCTTGAACCAAGGCCTGGATGGTCACGTCCTCGGGAATCTGATCCTGTTCGATCAACCAGCGGACGAAATCGTAATCCGGCTGGCTGGCCGAAGGAAAACCGATTTCGATCTCCTTGATCCCGATGTCCACCAGGAGTTTCCAAAGCCGCCTTTTCTGACCGACACTCATGGGTTCGAGCAGCGCCTGGTTGCCGTCTCGCAGATCGACACTGGCCCAAACCGGGGCCTGGGTCAGGGTGCGAGTTGGCCAATGGCGTTCATCCACCGGCACGGCGGCGGTGGGGCGGTACTTTCTGTGATCGAAGGCGGTCACTGTGGTTATCTCCTGCTGCTGGTTTCCAAGACCCGTAAGAGCCTGTTCCCGACTGCTGCCCTGGTAGGGCCCTCAGCCTGGCCGGTCCTCGTGAGACCGGCCCCTCCGGCCGCTGTCTGGTTGGACAGAGGCCTTGGTCCTGAGCGTCAGATCAGGCTTTTCTGATCCTGGCAACTCAGGCGGGGCGTCCGGGATAACGGACTGGGGATAGATTAGTGCAGGCTCGGAGAAAAGTGCTTGCGTATTTGCTGAAGATATCTAAAATAAAGGCATTTAATTGCTTATATTTAATTATTATTGAATGATATTTGCTTAGAGAGCCCCCAGACGGCTAAGTACCATGAAACTCGACCGCTACGATCGCAATATCCTGCAAATACTCCAGGAGGAGGGGCGCATCAGCAACCAGGATCTGGCGGAACGCATCGGTCTCTCCCAGTCGCCCTGCCTGCGCCGGGTGCGTGCCCTGGAGGAGAGCGGACTGATCATCGGCTACCGGGCCCTCGTCGATGCCAGAAAACTGGGGCTCACCCTGCTTGCCCTGATCCATATCGCCATGGACCGCCACACCCCCGAGCGGTTCGCCAACTTCGATGCCGCGGTAAACGCCCTCCCCGAGGTCCTGGAGTGCCTGCTGATCACCGGACAGGACGCCGACTACCAGCTGAAGGTGATCGTCCGCGACATGGACGCCTATCAGGATCTGCTTCTTAACAAGATAACCCGAATAGAAGGGGTTACCGGCGTGCACTCCAGCTTCGTGCTGCGGGAGGTTGTGAATCGAACGGCGAAGCCGGTTTGAAATCAGTTTCTAGTTTCCAGTGAAGAGGCTTCGGGCAGGCCCAAACAGATACCTCTTTTCAGGTTCCTGGTTTTTGGCAGGAAATACATCGCTTGCAACTGTTTCTTACTTCTTTTCTAGTTACTAGTAACTTCTTTCCTAGTTACTGGTAACTCCCCCCTCATTCCCCATGCGCCTTCTGGCCCAACATACTGGGTGTGACCAGGACCACGCCCTGCGGGGTAACTCTGAATTTCTTTAAATCGGCAGCCAGGTCCTCCCCGATTACGGTGCCTTCGGGGAGCTCACAGCCCCGATCGATGATGGCATGGTGGATGCGGCAGTTA
>JAHEHQ010000088.1 GCA_024644505.1 Gammaproteobacteria bacterium | reverse complement strand
GGCTCCCTCTGATGTCCCAGACCATCGCCGTCATCGATTACGGCATGGGCAACCTGCGCTCTGTATCAAAGGCTGTCGAGCATGTCGCAGACGCTGAAGACAAGGTGCTGGTTACCGATGACCCCGGACTGATACTTTCGGCGGACAGGGTGGTATTTCCCGGCCAGGGGGCGGCGCGGGACTGCATGGATGCGATTTCCGAACACCGTCTCAACCGTGCCGTTCTGGATGCCGCCCACAGCAAGCCCTTTCTGGGAATCTGTATGGGGCTCCAGGTGCTGATGGAAACCAGTGAGGAGAATGGAGGGACCCGGCTGCTGGGCCTGATCCCCGGGCAGGTGCGCCGTTTTCCTGCAGATATGGCAGTGGAGAGTCAGCGCCTGAAGATACCCCAAATGGGCTGGAACAGGGTGCGGCAGACCCAATCCCACCCGTTGTGGGAAGGCATCCCCGACGGGAGCCGGTTCTATTTTGTGCACAGCTATTACATCGATCCCCAGGAGGGCGATCTGGTGGCGGGCACCACCGATTACGGTATCCCTTTCACCAGTGTCATAGCGCGCGGCAATCTGTTCGCAGCACAGTTTCACCCGGAAAAGAGTGCAACTGCCGGTTTGAGATTGCTCCGAAATTTCATTAACTGGAATTGATCTATATCTGCACTGAACGCTGCATATGATTATCGGTGGATGGGCGACCTGCCCAAGAGAGGGTGTCGGCGGCAGGGATGCCGCCGTCAAGCCTACATGGATGTATTTACGGCGTCCCTCACTTGGGCAGGTCGCCCATCCACTCACCCGGATAGTTGGCGTTTAATTCGTTCTACACTAAAGCTAAAGATTTTTTGTAATAAAGAATTTGAGCTGATAATTGAGGCACTGAATCGTGTTGTTGATACCCGCTATCGATTTGAAAGACGGCCGCTGTGTACGCCTGCGCCAGGGGCGCATGGATGACGAAACCATTTTTGCGGATGATCCCGTGGAAATGGCGGGGCGCTGGGTCGGGGCGGGCGCGCGCCGTCTGCACCTGGTGGATCTCAACGGGGCCTTTGCCGGTGAGCCGGTGAACGGCGAGGTGATCAAATCCATCGCGGCCCGCTATCCGGATGTGCCGATTCAGGTCGGGGGCGGTATCCGCGACGAACAAACCATCCAGGCCTACCTGGATGCCGGTGTGACCTACGCCATTATCGGCACCATGGCGGTCAAGGATCCGCAGTTCGTGGGACGCGCTTGCAGAAGTTTCCCGGGACACGTCATCGTCGGGTTGGATGCGCGGGACGGCCTCGTGGCCATCGACGGCTGGGCAAATCTCACCGGGCACCGGGTGGAGGACCTGGCCAAACGATTCGGACAGGATGGGGTGTCGGCCATCGTCTACACCGATATCGGCAGAGACGGCATGCTCAGCGGTCCCAATCTGGAGGCAACGGCGGCACTTGCGTCGGCCATCGACACGCCGGTCATCGCCTCCGGCGGTATTACCGCCATCGAAGATATACAGGCCCTCTGTGAGATTGCGGGCACAGGTATCACGGGTGCGATCACCGGTCGTGCCATCTACGAAGGCACCCTGGATTTTTCCGCGGGACAGCGACTGGCTGACGAAGACTGCGGGACAGTGGCAACGGAAAAATAGCGGGGGCGAAGAGAATGCTGGCAAAGAGAATCATTCCCTGCCTGGATGTGGATGCGGGCCGCGTCGTCAAGGGCGTCAAATTCGTTGATATCAGGGACGCCGGCGACCCGGTGGAAGTGGCGCGCCGCTACAACGAGGAAGGCGCAGACGAGATCACTTTTCTGGACATCACAGCCAGTTCCGACAACCGGGACACCATCGTACACGTGGTGGAGGATGTGGCAAGTGAGGTGTTTATTCCCCTCACCGTCGGCGGCGGCATTCGCACCACCGAGGATATACGGCGCATGCTCAATGCGGGTGCCGACAAGGTGGCGATCAATACGGCCGCTGTGTTCAATCCGGAATTCGTGCGGGAGGCCACGGAACGGTTCGGGTCCCAGTGTATCGTCGTTGCCATCGATGCCAAGCAGGTGAGTGGCGAGGGCGAGCCCCTGAAATGGGAGATTTTCACCCATGGCGGCCGCAAACCCACGGGCCTGGACGCGGTGGACTGGGCCAGGCGAATGGTGGCATACGGGGCCGGCGAGATCCTGCTCACCAGCATGGACAGGGACGGTACCAAGATAGGATTCGATCTGGCCCTCACCCGGGCCATAAGCGAGGCCGTAACCGTGCCTGTGATCGCATCCGGGGGCGTGGGTACGCTGCAGCACCTGGTCGATGGGGTCGCGGAGGGAAAGGCGGACGCTGTTCTGGCCGCCAGTATTTTTCACTTCGCGGAATACAGCATCGGAGAGGCCAAAAGATACATGGCGGAACGGGGGGTGGAGGTCAGGCTCGACCCATGAGGCTGCCAAACGGATACCTGCTGATGCTTCTGCTGCTGGGGGGGTTGACCGCCCAAGGGGGGCAGACCGACCAGGAGGCGAAACTGGAGGAAGTGGTGAATACCATCGCGGTGATGGATTCGATGTCCGGAGAAACCATACCCGCCGGGCTGATCCGGGACGCACAGGGTATCGCCATTATTCCCTCGGTCGTGAAGGTGGGGCTCGTGGTCGGGGAGCGGTTCGGAAAGGGCGTCGTGTCGGTTCGCAGACCGACCGGCGAGTGGAGCAGGCCCCTGTTCGTTTCCCTTTCTGGCGGGAATGTGGGTTGGCAGATAGGGGCGCAGTCGGTGGATGTTGTGCTGCTGTTTGCCTCCCGTCGTGTGGTCGATATCCTTTTTAGTGGAGAACTGACGCTGGGGGTTGACGCATCGGTGGCTTCGGGACCCTTTGTGTCGGCCGGTGAGAAGGACGCATCCGATACCGAGGTGGAAATCCACGTCTATTCGATCAGCCGGGATCTTTTTGCGGATATAGATCTGAAACGGGCCATACTTCGGGTCGAAGCGAAGGACAATGATGAGTACTATGTTCAGCCCCAGGTCAGGCCGGAACAGGTGATCGATGACGATACGGAAAAACTGCCCGAGTCCGCACGTTTACTGAAACTTCTGCTGCAGCGAAGAACGGAAAATGAATCATGAGCGATGTGTTGCAACGCCTTGCGGCGGTCCTCGAGGCGCGCAAAGCGTCAGACCCGGACTCCTCCTATGTGGCGAGCCTGTACGAAAAGGGGCTGGACGCCATCCTGAAAAAGATCGGTGAAGAGGCAACGGAGACCGTGATAGCGGCCAAGGACGGGGATTCCGGGAAGATTGTTTACGAGACGGCGGATCTCTGGTTCCACTCCATGGTGCTGCTGGCGCAGCAGGGTCTGGGGCCCGAGGATGTGCTCAATGAACTGGACCGGCGTTTCGGGCTGTCCGGTCTCGAAGAGAAGGCCAATCGCGACCGCTGAAGGCGAGGGGAATGCGAGAGAGCTATCCGCACAACTCATTGATTCACCACAGAGGTCCTCTTTTCGGTTATGATCGAACCAAAGGTGGCGGATGCCGATTCCGCCAGAAGGTTATGCTTTCGGATCCTGAGATCCGGATGTTTTGGTAATTTGAGGTGGAGATAGGTTATGGGTATTGGTGGAATCAGTATCTGGCAGTTGTTGATCGTACTGGTGATCGTGCTGCTGCTGTTCGGGACCAAACGTTTGAAAAATATCGGTTCCGATCTGGGTAACGCGGTCAAAGGTTTCAAGGGAGCCATGTCTGACAGCGAAAAGGAAGCGGACCAGGAACGACTGGACAGTTCCAAGGAGGAGAAGGTCATCGACGGCGAGGTCACCCATAAAGAAAAGGATAAGGAACACACCTGAGTCTTTTGCCCCCGGTCCGTATCTCCATAAGCTGCTGATACCATGTTTGATATTGGTTTCTGGGAGTTGATGCTGATGGGCATCGTTGCCCTTCTGGTGGTGGGGCCGGAGCGCCTTCCCAAGCTCGCCTACACGGCGGGGAAATGGCTCGGCAAGGGACGCAGCATGCTCAGCGCCGTCAAGGCGGAGATTGACAAGGAGGTGAAGGCGGAAGAGTTGAAGGAGATACTCGAAAAGCAGAAGCGTCAGTTGAACCCGATCCAGGACGTGATCGACGAGACCTCCGCCACCGTCAACGACCTGAAAAACCAGACGGGCCATGTGGTAAAACAGGGCCAACAGAAGTACGAATCGGAAGGTGATACCCCGGCCGGCGAGGGCGATTCAGCAAAGGTTTCCCGTAACCCTACCCATGACGACACAGAACGATTCGGCTGACAACACCCCGCTCAAGGAACAACCCTTTGTCTCCCACCTGCTGGAACTCCGCGACCGTCTGTTGCGGGCGCTGGCGGCAGTGGCCGTTTTTTTTGTTTTCCTGTTCCCTTTTGCCAACGAAATCTACATCTGGGTAGCCACCCCTTTGATGGCTCACCTGCCCGAGGGGAGCAGCATGATCGCCACGGAAGTGGCCTCCCCGTTCCTGACGCCGTTCAAACTCAGCCTGGTTTCGGCGGTTTTTCTGGCGGTGCCCTTTATCCTCTATCAGTTGTGGGCCTTCGTCGCACCTGGTCTGTATCAGCATGAAAAGCGGCTTGTGGCACCGCTGGTCGCGTCCAGTACCCTGCTCTTTTACGTCGGTATGCTGTTTGCCTACTACCTGGTGTTTCCCCTGGTGTTCGCATTTCTCACGGCCGCCGCGCCGGAAGGTGTGACCGTCGCGACGGATATCGCCAGGTACCTGGACTTCATTCTCACCCTGTTTTTTGCCTTCGGCCTGGCTTTCGAGGTGCCCATCGCGACCTTCATTCTGGTCTGGATGGGAGTGACCACACCGGAGAAGCTCGGCGAAAAACGTCCCTATATCATTGTAGGCGCCTTTCTGTTCGGGATGCTGCTCACCCCGCCGGACGTCATTTCCCAGACATTGCTGGCATTGCCGATGTGGCTGCTGTTCGAGATCGGTCTGGTGTTTTCCAGGGTATTCGGAAAGCGTCCCACACCTGATGAAGAGATGGAGGAGGTCTCTGCGGCGGCACTTGCCACCGCTTCCGCATCCGGATCGACTTCGCCGCCGCCCCCTGCCGGAAACAACGGCCCCACGTCCCCGACAGTCCCCGCATTCGACGGTGACCCGTCGGTGGATGGCCTGACCGGTGAGATCGATCCGGATCGATTTACCCCCATGACCGAAGAGGAACTGGACGCGGAACTGGACCGTATCGAGGCGGAAGATGCGGATGACGAAGAAGAGTTCGAGGACGAGGATGAACTCCACGAGATGCCAGCCGAAGACCCCGTGGAGCAGAAACTTCGCCGGGTACAGGCACTTCGCGACGATCAGGACGAAACCGCAGCCCGGGACCTGTTGTACGAGATTCTCGCGGAGGGCAACGCGGACCAGGTGAACGTCGCCAGGAACATTCTGAGGCAGCTGGACGACACCTGACGCAGGCTCAGCCTTTTATCAGGTGCAACCTTGCCGGCACGCCGCGGTCAAATTATAAGCCCGCCGCGTCCGGAGTCCCTGACCGATCCGAAACTATGTTATCTATCCTGACGGTTGTCCTCTGCCTGATCCTGCCGATGGGCGCCCAGGCGGCACTCACCAATGAATTGCGTGACCACCCGTCCCCGTATCTGGCTCTGCACGGCGGAGATCCGGTGCAATGGCAGTCCTGGAGCAGGCAGGTCCTGGAGAAGGCCCGCGCGGAAGACAAGCTGGTCTTCATATCCAGTGGATATTTTGCCTGCCACTGGTGCCATGTCATGCAGCAGGAGAGTTACCGGGATCCGCAAGTTGCGGCCCTGCTCAACAAGCATTTCATCCCGGTAAAAGTGGACCGGGAACTGCAGCCGGCCCTGGATGCCCATCTGATCGATTTCGTTCAGCGTACCCGCGGTCAGGCCGGCTGGCCACTCAACGTCTTTCTCACGCCCGAAGGCTATCCCGTATTCGGGATGACCTATGCCCCCAAGGCGTCCTTTCTGCAGCTTTTGGGGCGGCTCGAACAGTTATGGGCGGCGCAACGGGAGGAACTGAGGGCCACCGCCCGTCAGGCCTCGCTGGCAGTGGAGGGTTCGGAAAAACAAAAGGTCGAACCTGCAACCCCTCTTGACCGCCCGACCCTGGAGTCTGCGCTTTTCGCCATGGCGATCAATCTGGGTGACGACATGGAAGGGGGGTTCGGGCACCAGAGCCGGTTTCCCATGTCCCCACAGTGGACGGTATTGCTGGAAAGGGCCTCCCCGACACCGGGCAACCCTTTGCGTGAATTGATCGAGCTGACCCTGGATCAGATGGCCAACCAGGGGATGCGCGACCATATCGGCGGGGGCTTTTTTCGATATACCGTGGATCCGGGGTGGCAGTTGCCCCATTTCGAAAAGATGCTTTATAACCAGGCGCTCCTCTCCCGCCTCTACCTGCGGGCGGCAGCGATCCTGAACCGTCCGGATTATCTGGAGGTTGCCCGGGATACCCTGGATTTCACGCTCAGGGTGCTCAAGGGGAGCGGGGGCGGGTTTATTGCCAGTCTCTCGGCGGTCGATCCGGAAAACCGGGAGGGCGGAGGTTACCTCTGGGATACCCGGCAGCTGGAACAGGTTCTGGACGGGGATGCGCTGACATTTGCCCGCAAGCGCTGGCGTCTGGCGGGTGCCCCGGTCAGCCAGGGGGCCTATCTGCCTGTCAACGAACGCAGCGCGGAGCAGGTCGCCAGGGATGCCGGATGGGACGCAGGGTACGCCAAAAACCTTGAACAAAGGGCCAGGCAGAAGCTGCTCGCGGCGCGCAGTCCCAGAAATCACCCCAGGGACGAAAAACAGCTTGCGGCCTGGAACGGGCTGATGCTGTCGGCACTGCTGGATGGCGCCCGGGTGTTGAAGCAGGCGCGTTATCTTGAGGCTGCCTCCGATCTGCGGGATTATCTGGTGGATCAACTGTGGGACGGGAATCGGCTGGTGCGCGCCCGGGGCCCGAAGGGTCCCCTGGGCCAGGCCGCCCTGGAAGACTATGTCTATGTGGCTGCAGGGCTCCACGACTGGGCGGTGTTTTCCGGCTCCAGGGAAGATCGGCAACTGGCCGGCGTGCTTGCCCGCCAGGCCTGGGAAAGGTTCCACGACGGGCAGGGTTGGCGGCACAGCGACGACGCGCTGCTGCCGGGCATCGCTCACGAGGCGGTCATATCGGACGGCCCCTTGCCTTCCCCCGCCGCGCTCTTGATCCGGTTGAGTCTGCAGCTGGACGATCCCCGGTTAAAGACAATGGCCCTGCGGGCCCTCGAAGACGGTCACAAAATCCTGCTCGAGCAGCCCATCTGGTATGCAACCCGGGTGCAGTTGTTGCTGGAGACCCCGGCGCCGTCAAACCGGCCGTAGATTCCGCACCGAAATGGCGCAAGACCATCTGGCCCGTGCTCCCGAACTGTGCGTGCCCTCCCCCCCTTTAAACCACCTCCCACGATTACTTTAGTAAACACAAGAGGTTGTGATCTTGGCACGGCATCTGCATTAGGCTCCGCAGCTGCCACCAATCCGGCTCGCCCCAGGGTGCAAAATCCCGAAGCGACCCTGAGCAGTCAGTTGTTATTACCTCATCCTCAACGGGAGAAACCACGAATGAGTATTGCTATACGCCTCCGCCGATTGACTACAACCTTGTCCGCAGCAGCCCTGCTGGGGATAGGGGGTACCCTGCAGGCCGCCGATACGATCAAGGTCGGTGTGCTGCACTCCTTGTCCGGCACCATGGCCATTTCCGAAACCACCCTCAAGGACACCATGCTGATGCTCATCGAGGAGCAGAACAAAAAGGGCGGTCTGCTCGGCAAGAAACTGGAAGCCGTGGTAGTGGACCCGGCATCCAACTGGCCGCTGTTCGCGGAGAAGGCACGCGAGTTGATCCAAAAAGAGAAGGTCGACGCGGTTTTTGGGTGCTGGACCTCCGTTTCACGGAAATCGGTACTGCCGGTATTCGAGGAGTTGAACAGTCTGCTGTTCTATCCGGTCCAGTATGAAGGCGAGGAGTCCTCCAAGAACGTTTTCTACACAGGTGCGGCGCCCAATCAGCAGGCCATTCCTGCCGTCGACTACCTGATGGGTCTGGGTGTGAAACGCTGGGTGCTGGCCGGTACCGACTACGTCTATCCACGGACCACCAACAAGATCCTGGAGGCCTATCTCAAGGCCAAGGGTGTCGCGCAGGGCGACATCATGATCAATTACACCCCCTTTGGCCACTCCGACTGGCAGTCCATCGTCTCTGATATCAAGAAATTCGGTTCGGCCGGCAAAAAGACCGCCGTGGTCTCCACCATCAATGGCGACGCCAACGTCCCCTTTTACAAGGAGCTGGGAAACCAGGGCATCTCCGCCGAACAGATTCCGGTGGTGGCGTTCTCCGTCGGCGAGGAAGAGTTGTCCGGTATCGATACCAAGCCGCTGGTCGGACATCTGGCCGCCTGGAACTATTTCATGAGCGTGGAGAGCGAAGAGAACGACGCCTTCATCGAATCCTGGCAGAAGTTCATCAAGAGTGAGGAGAGGGTATCCAATGACCCGATGGAGGCCCACTATATCGGATTCAACATGTGGGTGGAGGCCGTGAAGAAGGCAGGCACCACAGACCCGACCGCCGTGGGTGAAGCCATCATTGGCGTTGCTGTGCCCAACTTGTCGGGTGGCCTGTCGGCGATGATGCCCAACCACCACATCACCAAGCCGGTGCTGATCGGCGAGATCCAGGATGACGGTCAGTTCCTGATCGTTTCCCAGACCCCCGGATTGGTGGTCGGCGATGCCTGGTCCGATTTTCTCCCCGGCTCGAAGGATCTGATCTCTGATTGGCGCGCCCCGCTTTCCTGCGGCAACTACAACGTCAAGACGGCAAAGTGTTCGGGACAGAACTACTGAT